>NZ_JBFBGN010000066.1:0-37795 GCF_040684675.1 Streptomyces sp. NPDC089915
CCGACGCCCGCGGCCGCCTGGGTGTGCCCGATGTTGGACTTCAGCGAGCCGAGCCCTGGGGCGCGGGCGGGGCAGCGGGGTGAGGGGGGCGGTCGATGTGGGGCTGGGCATGGGGGCTCCCAGGGTGCGGGGTGATCCAGGCGATGGTTTCTCGTGTAACGTCAGCGACCACCCCAACCGGACCGGAGGCGCCTGAGGCGTTTACTCCGACCCACCGAATGTGTTACACGTGTAACGACGTTATCCGGGACCCTCCATGAACACAAGGCATTTCGGACATTCACCCGAAACGCCCGATGTCTCGGGAGACCGCCCGGCCCACCCCGCAACATCCGTACGGACGCCCGTACACGCACAGAAAGAAGGGGAAATGACGCAAGCGCCTCCCGGAGCCCCCACCGGACAGCCGGCCGTCGACCTCGACCTCGGAGCCTGGCCGCCGCCGTCCTTCCGCGCCCCGCTCACGCCGCGTGTCGACCAGGACGGCACCCGCCACTTCGACGGACTGACGTACGCGGTCACCCTCGGCTACCGGCCTTGCCTGCTCGACGTCCGGGTACCTGCGGCCGAAGACCCGGTCCCCGCCGTCGTCTGGATCCACGGCGGCGGCTGGATCGAGGGCGACCGGCGCTACCCGCCGCCGACCGTGCCGGCCGAGCTGCTGCACGGCACGTTCCGCGAGGCCGGGCTCGCGCTGGTCAGCATCGACTACCGCCACAGCCTGGAAGCGCCGTTCCCGGCCCAGCTCCACGACGTGAAGGCCGCCGTCCGCTACGTCCGCCGGTTCGCCGCCGAGCTCGGCATCGACCCGGACCGAATCGGCGTCATGGGAGAGTCCGCGGGCGGCCACCTGGCCGCGCTCGCCGGACTCGTACGCCCGGACGCGGGCGACGAGGCCGCCGCGCTGGAAGGCGGTGTCGGCGTCCGGGACCAGGACAGCGACGTGCGGGCCGTCGTCAGCTGGTACCCGGCCACGGACCTCGGCGCACTGCTCGCCCACCCGGTGCCGATGCCGCCCGCACCGGACGGCGCCGCCTTCCCCGACCCGTATGCCTCCCTGCTGGGCGGCACCCCGGACCAGTGGCCGGACCTCGCCCGCACCGCCAGCCCGGTCACCTACGTGGGCGGTGCCACCCCGCCCCCGTTCCTCCTGGTCCACGGGACGGCGGACCAACTGCTCCCGTACAGCCAGAGCGAGGACTTCGCGGCGGCCCTCCAGGAGGCCGGCGGGGAGGTCACCCTGAGGCCGGTGGAAGGTGCAGACCACATCTTCCTCGGCGCCCCCGACGTGACACCGATGGTCACCGAGAGCGTCGCCTTCCTCGCCCACCACCTGGGCGCCTGAACCCAGGCGACGACCACACGGCCCGCACCGGCCTCGTGCGGGGCACCGTCACCACGGCGCCCCGCGCGAGGCGCACCCGCAGGAGCCACCTCCACGGCTGACATCCCCGGCCCCGGAGCCGCCGCGACTCATGACCAAGCCCTCCGGAGGTAACACGTGTAGCCGGACAGTCGAGCCCTCCGGGGCCGACCGAACCGGCTACTCAGGAGGAGCGGCGGTGTACCAGGACGGGCTCCACTCCAGGGACCTGCGGCGGCACACCGCGCTCCACCAGGTCGTGGAGGGCGTCGGCCACCTGCGCGGGCGTGGGGAGGTCCAGCCGTACGGAGGTGAGCGGGGGCTCCTGCAGCGCGGACAGCACGAGGTCGTCGCACCCCACGATGGCGACGTCCTCCGGGACGGCGACACCGGCGGCGCGCAGGGCGTGCATCAGCAGCGCGGCGTACTCGTCGTTGTAGGCGAACACCCCGTCCAGGCCCACCTCACGCCAATTGCCCGCGAGTTCAGCGGCGGATTCATGGGTGAAGGACAGCTCCAGCGCACTGACGGTGGCCGTGCTGCGGGCGGCGACGCCCTCGGCTCCGGCCAGTCGCGGCCGGGCGAAGGTGGCCAGACCGCGTTCCCTCGGCATGATCACGCCGAGGCTGCGGCACCCCCGGGAGAGCAGGTGCATGGCGGCCATCGCGCCGATGCGCTCCTGGTCGAGGTCGATGGTGTGGGCGCCCTGCACCTCGCGGGAGCCGAACGCCAGCACTCCACGCACTCCGGCCCGGCTCAGCACGTCCACGGCCTGGCCGGAAAGGCTGTCGCCGTCCAGGGCCACGACGGCCGCCGGCCGGAGTTCGGCCCAGGCCCGGGCGGCGCTCACCGGGTCGGGGAACCGTCCGGCGTGCAGCACCAGCACGTAGCCGTGGCGCTCAAGTTCGCTCTCCAGGTCGTCCACCCAGGCCGCGACCAGCCGTCCGGCCGCCGACACGGACGCCGGCATGAGCACGAGGTTGCTCCGGCCGGCCCGCAGCGACCTGGCGGCGGCGTGCGGCACGTAACCGAGCTGCTGGGCAGCCTCCAGCACCCGGGCGCGCGTGGTGTCGCTGACCCGGTGGGCCTGGGTGTTGTTGAGGACGAAGGACACGGTCGCCCGCGACACCCCGGCCAGGCGCGCCACGTCCGCGCTCGTGACGACGGCCGGCGCCGTCGGCTCCTTGCCCATGACGTTCCTTGCCCCGCTCTCGCCGCGTTCCCCGACCGGCCCGGAAGCCGACCGACAGTTCCCTCCCAGGTTACACGCGTTACTGGAGGCTGGAGGCGAGTGCGGGCCCGGCTCAGACCACCGCCGTGGACCGGGTCGCAAGACGTGGGCGGGTGGATGCGACGGACCACGTGGCGACGGAGTGCATGGGCCGGCCCCGGGCTGTCAGGTGCCCGGGGCCGGATGACCGCACCCCTCGTGCGCAGCCAACCAAAGATTACACGTGTAACGCCCCCATCGGGGATGCGCGCGGAGACTTTTCGATAACGCTCCCGTTATTCGCGCGCGGGCAGCCGCCGACCGTGCAGGCGGCGTGCGTGACCGGCCAGGTCGTCCACCGGGAGGGTGACGGAGTCGAAGCGCATGGTGGTGCGTGCGCCCGTCCGGTAGCGGTCCCATCGCGGCAGGTCCGTGTGGTTCGGGTCGCCCGTACGGGCGAAGGCGATCCACGCCTGGTGCATGCTCCGCGCCAGTCCGGCCCCCACGGTCGGTTCGATGCCTGCGACGAGCGGAGCGTGGCCCCAGCGCTCGAAGTTGTCGAAGACGAAGGGCAGTTCGAGGCAGTGCGCCGCGCCGAGACGGCCGCCGTAGGCGGGCGCCGGGAAGTCGAACTGGTACGCCCAGACCGGCCGCCCCAGCTCAGCCCTGGCCTCGGCAAGCCGCAGGGAGGGCACCCGGAACAGTTCGTCCGTGATCAGGTCCATCAGGACCTCGGCGGGACCGGCGCCGGGGCGGCTACACGTGTATGCGGCGTAGACGTCGGGTGCGGCCGCTTCCCCGAAGCCGAGCGCGATCCGGCCGAGCACCTGCTCTCGAGTGGCCGCCGCGTAGGCGGGGTCCAGAGCGAAGGCGAAGTTGGCCTCCTCGCGGGTCCAGCCGATGAGTACGTCAATGTCCGCGGCGGCGTCCTCGAGGAGGGTCTGCGCGGGGTGCCGGTCGAGCGTGACGCCGTCCCGTACGGGGAGGAAGGGGGTGGGCCAATGGCCCCAGCGGGCCGTGTGGGCGAAGAGCCCGCCGGCGGCACCGACCAGCCGCTCCCACGGGAGGCGTCGCAGCTCCCCGACGTCCGCCACGCCGGCACACCTCAGGTACGCGTCCACGCGCTCGCGGTACTCGGCCCGGGTGGGGGCGTACAGCCCGAAGGGCGGGCTCTGCAGGATGACGCGCCGCAGCAGCTGCCGCGCTTCGGGGTGTCCGGCCAGGGCGGCGGTCGAGACGGCGCCGCCCGACTGACCGGCGACGGTGACGTTGGCGGGGTCGCCGCCGAAGCGGTCGATGTTCTCGTGCACCCAGCGCAGGGCGGCGAGCTGGTCGGTGAGCCAGAGGTTGGACGGCTGGTCCGGCGTCCCCTCTTCATCGTCGAAGGACAGGTAGCCGAGTGGTCCGAGGCGGTAGTTGAGGGTGACGACCACCAGGTCGCCGTCGCGGGCGAAGGTCTCACCCGAGTAGACGGGCAGCGATCCCGATCCTGAGACGAATCCGCCGCCGTGGATCCAGACCAGCACGGGCCGGCGGGCCTCGTCGGGAGCCGGCGTCCACACGTTCAGGGTCAGGCAGTCGTCGTCGAACGGCGGGGAGCCGTGGCCGCCCAGGACGGGGTCGCCGCCCTCGGTGAACATCTGCGGGGCGCTGGGTCCGTAGGACGTCGCGTCCCGCGTGCCGTTCCAGCCGGGGTGCGGCCGCGCGGCGCGCCAGCGCAGTTCCGCCACCGGAGGTGCGGCGTAGGGCACGCCCCTGAAGACCGCGATTCCCTCCTCTTGGCGCCCGCGGAGCCGTCCCGTCGCCAGCTGCACGACGGGTGAGCCCTGTCCTCGTACGGCGGTCATGCGCGTCCTCCTCGTCCGGCAGTCCGCCCGGTAAGGACGGTACGACCTTGGTAGCAACACGTGTAACACCATAGTCACCCGCGCATGGTCACGGTCGGCATGCAAATGCTGTAGAGGGCTATCCAAGCGGGGCTTGAGGCTGCTACACAATGCACCAAGCCCGAGATAACACGTGTAACCCACGGCCTCGGCGCAGCCGTCCCCACCCATGCGACCGCCGCCGCGCACCCACGCGTGCCCTCCCGGCGCCCGTCGCCCCTCTCCCTCCCCTCCCCCGCCGCGCGCTCCGTGCGCCCGTATCCCCCGGTGGTCACCGTGACAGCTGATGAACTGCTCAGACCGGACGCGCCCCCGGCAGCCCCCGCGCCACCCCGGCGCGGCCTTCTGCTGCTGCTCCTGCTCGCGAACTCCTCGATGTTCGCCCTCTACATGGGCGTCGGCTCCGTGTTGCTGCCGACGCAGATCGCGGACATGGATCCGGCGAACAAGGTGGCCGTCCTCGGCGCCGTGGGCGGTGCCAGTGCGGTCTTCGGGACGGTGTTCAACCCCATCGCCGGTGCGCTGTCCGACCGGAGCGGACGCCGGAACCCGTGGATCCTAGGCGGTGCCCTCGCCTCGCTCGCCGGTATGGCCTTCCTCGGCGGTGCCCGGACCGCGCTGTGGGCGGGCATCGGCTGGTGCCTGGTGCAGGCGACGATGAACGTCTACCAGGCCGCCGTCACCGCGATCGTGCCCGACCGCATCCCCCTCGCCCGCCGTGGCACGGCGTCGGCCGTGGTGGGGCTGGCGCTGCCGGTCGGCGGCACCGTCGGCGTGATGATCGCCTCGCAGACCGCGGGCCGGCTGACGACTGGCTATCTGGTGCTCGGCGCGCTGGCGGCCGGGGCGGCTCTGCTGCTCGCCGCCTTCTGCCGTGACGTTCCGTCGCGGCGCGAGCCGGCGCCGTCGGTCTCCACACGGGAGAAGGCCGCCGTCTTCCTGTCCGCCCTCGCGGACCACGACTTCCGGTGGGCGTTCATCGGGCGGGCGCTGATGGTGCTCGGATACTTCTCCGTCGTCGGCTACCAGCTGTACATCCTCGACGACCACATCGCCCTGCCCGACGGGCTGGAGCCGGCCGACGCGATCGCGGTGCTGACCCCGCTGTCCATGGGGGCGATGGCGCTGTCCACGGTCCTCGGCGGGGTGCTGTCCGACCGCTGGAACCGGCGGAAGGTGTTCGTCGGCGTGTCCGCGGCCCTCGCCGGGGTCGTGACGGTGATTCCGGTGATCAGCCCGACCTGGACGGGGATGCTGGTGTTCAGCGTGCTCAACGGGCTGGCGTTCGGCTGCTTCATGGCCGTGGACACGGCGGTGGTCACGCTGGTGCTGCCGCGGGCGCGGGACGCGGCCCGTGACATGGGCGTGCTGAACATCGCCAACGCCGGGCCGCAGATCATCGCCCCGTTCGTCGCCTCGGCCATCGTGACCGCGCTGGGCGGCTACGGTCCGCTGTTCCTGATCGGCGGCGCGCTGTCCCTGCTGGGTGCGCTGGCCATCGTCCCCATCCGCAAGGTGCGTTGACCGGCCGCAGTACGGCCGCACACGGACCTGCCGCGCAGTTCCGGCGGGCGCGCGCCGGGGGGCACGCGCCCGCCGGTCCACCGCCTCCCATCGCCCCCCGGCCTTCCGTTCGCCCTCCCTCTCCCTCATCGAAGGAACACCCGTGAGCCGTAAGAGACTTCTCCCCCTGGCCGCCCTGCTGCTGTGCACCCCGGCGCTGACCGGAACGGCGCCGGCGAGCGCCGCGACGCACACCGGGCCGTCCGCCGGCCCGTCCGGGCCGCTGCGCATCCTGCTGACCAACGACGACGGTTACGACGCCCCCGGCATCCGCCTGCTGTTCGACCGGCTGACGGCGGCGGGCCACGAGGTCACGATCGTCGCCCCGCTCACCAACCAGAGCGGTGTCGGGACGAAGCTGACCGGCGGCGGCGCCCTCCGGGTGAACCACCCCGAGCCCCGGGTGTGGGCCGTGGGCGGCACTCCCGGCGACTCGGTGTCCTTCGGTCTGGCCACCGTGTTCCGAGACCGGGCGCCCGACCTGGTGGTCTCCGGTACGAACTTCGGGCCCAACACGGCTTCTCTGGCGACGCATTCGGGGACGGTGGCCGGTGCGATCACCGCCCTGGAGCAGGGGGTTCCCGCGATCGCGGTGAGCGCGGGCGAGCTGGCCGACCCGGTTCCGCAGCAGATCCTCAACGCCATGCGGCCCACGGGCGATTTCACCGTCAAGCTGATCGACCGGCTCCGGGCGCGGGCGAAGAACGGCCGTCTGCTGCCCGAGGGCCTGGGCCTGAACGTCAACCACCCGCTGGTCGGTGCGGACGGTACGGGGACGGCACGCGGGGTGTCCGTGACGACGCAGGATCCGCAGCTGGGCCTGGGGGTGGGCTACACGGACGCGGGTGACGGGACGTGGAAGGTGAACGTGGCCCTGGTCCCGGCCGTCGCCCGGAAGGGCGGTGACGTGGAGGCGGTGAGCGCCGACCGGATCGCCGTCTCCCCCATCAGCCCCGACTGGAACGCCGGGACCGTGTCCCTGGCCGCGACCGCGGCGCTCGTGAGCGGCCTGCGCCCGTGACCCGCCGGTCCCGCCCCCGCCGCCCGGAGGGCGGGCGGGGGAACGGCTGAGCCGTCCGCGCACGCCCACGCCCCTCCCCCGGCCGTCCGGTGCGGTTCACCCGCATCACGGGCCGGCCCGGGGTGGGGCGGGGCCGGGTGGGCCCGGGTGGGCCCGGATGATTTCGCGTCACATGTCGTCGTGGTGGCCGTACGCCCCTCGGATCTGTTCCGGGCTCTCGCCCCGGAAGGTGATGTGCCAGTGCATGTGTTTGGACTCCTGGTACAGGCCCAGGTTCGTGGTGACCGAGCAGGAGCCGTGTTCGCGTTCGACGCGGGCGGCGACCGCGCGGACCACGGCGACGACCTCGGCCAGCAGGCCCTCGTCCGCCGGGCCGAGGTCGGTCAGGGAGGGGACGTGCGTCTTCGGGACGACCACGATGTGCACGGGGTGCGCGGGGTTGGTGTGGTGGAAGGCGAGCACCCGGTCCGTCTCCATCACGCGCTGGACGGGGACCCTGCCGCTGAGGGCCTGATTGCAGTAGAAGTCGCTGATGTGCGCGTCGGTCGTCGTGGGTGTCATGGGTGTCGTCCCTTCATCGGTGTGACCCGGCGGGTGGGTCCGGTCAGGCGCAGGTGTCCGTATAGTCGCCGTCGCCCGGGGGGCGGCCCACGTCCGCGTGGATCCTGACGAGCACCTCGCTCTGTCCCTCGCCGCGGGCCGGGTGGGGCAGGGCGGGGCCGGTCGAGGGGAAGAGGGCGGCGATCTGTGCCGCCGCCTTGAGGGCGGCGGGCTCCAGGCCCCGGATCTCGATGGTGATGACGTTCGCGCTCATGCCGAAGGGGAGGGGGCCCGGGCCCGGACGGTTCCGGTGGCGGTGACGGCTCACCCGAAGGGACGCGTCGCCGTCCGCTGCGGGGCGGTGCCGGGGGTGGTGCGGACGGTACGGAGGGTGCGGGTGTGGCGTACGGGCCCGGGGGCCCGGGGTCACCCGGGCGGGTCAGGCGGTGGCGGGGCGGCTCCCGCTAATGGCTCAGGATCGGGGCCCCGGCCGGGCGGGGGCCGGGCGGGGTGTCTAGCGTCGCTGGCAAGCACATCGGTTCCCGAGGCTTGTGGAGACGACCATGTCCCGTAGTGGGCGGTGGATGGCCGGTGCCTGTGCGAGTGTGGCCGCCGTGGCCCTGCTCGCCACCTCGACCCCCGGACCGGCTCCGGTGCATCGGGGGGCGGCCGGGGGTCAGGGTGGGCCGGGGGTCGCGGTGGGTGCCTATCTCCACTACGGCTCGCCCGGGGTCGACCGGATGCAGGGGCTCTCGCGCTGGCTCGGCGGGACGGAGCTGCGCGCCGGGCACACCTATCTGCCCGGGGACACGTGGGCGAACATCGAGGGTGCGCCGGATTCCCTGAGCAGTTGGGCGCGGTGGCGCAAGGAGCGGCGGGACCGGCTGTTCGTCCTGAACGTGCCCATGTTCGAGGGCAACGAGGCCGACGTGCCCGACGAGCGGGTCGCGGAGCTGATCCGCTCCGGTGCGCGGGGCGAGT
This sequence comes from Streptomyces sp. NPDC089915, assembly GCF_040684675.1. Lineage (NCBI taxonomy): Bacteria > Bacillati > Actinomycetota > Actinomycetes > Kitasatosporales > Streptomycetaceae > Streptomyces > Streptomyces sp. NPDC089915. The sequence continues at coordinate 8,565 of NZ_JBFBGN010000066.1, forward strand.
ACGACCGGCATTTCCGGCGGCTGGGGCAGCGGCTGGTGGGGCTGGGGGTGCCGGACACCGTGATCGTGCTGGGCTGGGAGATGAACGGTTTCAACTACACGCACCGGTGCAAGCCGGATCCGGAGAACTGGAAGCGGTACTGGCGGCGTGTGGTGGGTGCCATGCGGTCGGTGGAGGGGCAGCGGTTCCGTTTCGACTTCGCGCCCAACCGCGGTCCGGACGCGATCGGTTGGACGAGCTGCTATCCCGGGGACGACGTGGTCGACGTCATCGGTATGGACTCCTACGACCAGCCTCCCGGGGACTCCTTCGACGAGATGGTCGACCAGCCGTACGGGCTGCGCCGGCACGTTGAGTTCGCGAAGGCGCACCACAAGCGGATCTCGTATCCGGAGTGGGGGCTGTTCCGCAACGGTGACAACCCGGAGTACATGCGGCGGATGCTGGCGTGGATCGCCGAGAACAGGCCGCTGTACCACAGCATCACCGACTACTGCCCGCACGGTGTGTGGCAGTGCGGGGAGAACCCGCGTTCCGCACGTGTGTTCCGGGAGTCCCTCTCGCGCCGTTCGTGAGGCGGGCCGATCCGGCGCCCCGCCGGGTGACGCCGCGTCCTCGGCGAGGGCGCGGCGTCGGTGCGGGGCGGGTTTGACGGGGCCTGCGCGGCCTTGAACTCCGCGGCGTTCCCGAGTGGTTGCACGGGCCGGGCCCTGTCGGGGCCCGGCTCTTTCGCGTGCCGTGCCGCGCCGTGCCGTGCGAGGGGGCGGATCCGACGGCGCAATGGTCGGACAAGGTGAAGGAATATGATCTCCGGCCGCTTTGCCGAACCGAGATATTTCATGTCGTGTCCGGCACCGCACGCATGAACGTTTCGTGCAAAATGGGCGGTCGTCGGGATCCGTAACGCAGTATCTGAATGCGGAGGTATCACGATTGCCTAAAACAAAAAAACGTTGGGAGAGTCATCGCTCTCCGGCCCTGTTCGTCACGGTCTCCGTAACCGCCGCACTGTTCACCCCTGCCGCCCCCGCCCAGGCCGCTTCCCTCTACGGCATAAAGGCCGTAGCCGTCGCCGCCTCCAAGAAGGGCGCCCCTTACGTCTACGGCGCCACCGGGCCCAGTGAATTCGACTGTTCGGGCCTCACCCTCTACGCGTTCCGCGCGGCCGGCCGGGACCTGCCCCGCACCGCGGAAGCCCAGTACGAGAGCACGGACCACATCTCGCGCACCCAACGCGCACCAGGAGACCTGGTCTTCTTCCCCACCGGGGGAACCATGGGCCACGTCGGCATCTACGCGGGCCACGATGAGATCTGGCACGCTCCCCGACCCGGCACCCGGGTAAGGCTCGAACGGATCTGGACGGGCGCCGCCCGCTATAGCCGGGCCAATTAGCGACACCGGAGCGAGCCTCCGAGAATCCCGATCGCACATCACACACCGAATACCGAATCGGTGTCACAGGCGCGGGCAAAAAGCGACCGAAAACGAATTGATCGGCCTACCGAGAACCCTTTACGGAGGGGCGTCCGGCGGTCGAGGCACCGTCGCGCGCCCTTCTGCCGGGGCCGGTTTCGCATCGCCCGTCGAAGAGAATGGGCCATGGAGCGGTGAATGAAAAGACCGACGAATACTTGTATGGATCACGGGGCGGCGGCGCCACCCGTCGGGGTGCGGTGCGCGCGTCTTCGGCGCGACACGCCGGTGGTCAGGTGAATACCCGGCACGCGGCCCTCGGAGGCGGTGTGATCCAGGTTCGACGTCCGTCATCGACCTTGGAGTGACATGCGTATTCGAACTGCGTTCGCCGCGACCGTGCTGGCCGCCGTCGGCATTCTCGGCGCCACGGGTTCCGCCGTTGCCGACGCCAACGCCAGCGGTGCCGCCATCGGCTCCCCGGGCGTGCTGTCCGGCAACGTCGTCCAGGTGCCGATCCACATCCCGATCAACGTGTGCGGCAACACGGTCAACGTGGTCGGCCTGCTCAACCCGGCGGTCGGCAACACCTGCGTCAACACCTGATCCGCCCGCGGCCCTCGCGGCCGCACCGACGGTCCCCCTGCCCCGCCCGGTCAACGGGCGGGGCAGGGGCCGTTGTCGGTGTCCCTGGCTAGGCTGGCCGGATGACCGAGATGGAGATCGTCGCCGAACGGGGCGCGTGGCGCAGCGGGTTCGAGGAGCGGTTGCTGACCGCCTACCGGGCGGTGGGGTGTTCGGAGCCCGTGGCGCGTGCCCTGCTGGAACGGGCCGTGAAGGGGATCGACGACTGGACGCTGGCCACGGACGGTACGGGCTGGATAGCCGTGGGGGTGGCCGAGGACAACGGGGTGCCCGTGGGCCGGATCCACGACCTCACGGTGGCGGGGCCGCGGGGGCGGGCCTGGGCGGAGCGGTGGTGCGCGGAGCGGGGCGCGCGGCGGGTGGTGGTGCGGCTCACCGGCGGGCCGGGGGCCTTCGCCGACTATCCCGTCCGGGGGCAGAACCGGATGCGTACCGTGGCCGAGCGGCCGGAGCTGCCGCCGGGGCTGACGGTCCGGCGGCTGCGCGAGGAGGAGTACCCGGGGTGGTACGCCCGCGAGGAGGCCTCGTACATCGCGGACATCGTCCGGGCCGGGGCGTTGACGCCTCGGGAGGCCAGGGAGAAGTCGGACCGGGACTTCGCCGAGTACCTCCCGCAGGGGTATCTGACGCCGGGGCACGCCTTCTACGCGATGGAGGCCGGCGGCGTGGTCATCGGTACGGGCTGGGTCAACCACGGTTTCCTGCCGGGGGTCACCTTCGGGTTCTCCCTGGAGGTGCACGAGGAGCACCGGGGCAAGGGCTACGGGCGGGCCGCGATGGCCGTCGGGGCGTGGGCCACCCGGCAGGGCGGCGACGAGGCGTTGATGTTCAACGTGTTCGGCGGGAACGAGGTGGCGATGGGCCTGTACGACGGCACCGGCTTCGCCGTCGTGGACGAGTTCCGGTCGATCGACCTCTGAGGCGCGGCCGGGTGGCGGGCCGGGCCCGGGGGCGGCGCGGGGCCGGCCTGCCGCCCCGGACGGGCCTACCGCCCGGGCCGGGCCCGGGGGCGCGAGGCCGGACTGCTCCCCGGGGCCGGCCTGCCGCCCATGCCCGGGCGACCGCCCCGGACCGGCCGGCTGCCCGGACCGGCGGGGCGGACCGCGCGGGAGCGGTGGCTATTCGGGGCGGTCCGTGCCCGTGGAGGTGTTCGGGGCGGGCCGGGCCAGCCGGGAGTTGCGGTAGGAGTAGCCGAAGTAGATGACCAGGCCGATGAGGAACCAGACCACGAAGCGGAGCCAGGTCTCCACGCGCAGGTAGGTGATGAGCCAGATCGAGGCGATGACTCCGACGGCCGGGAGGACGGGCATCAGCGGGGTGCGGAAGGTGCGCGGCAGGTCGGGGCGCCGGTAGCGGAGCACGATGACCGAGGTGCAGACGACGGCGAAGGCGAGCAGGATGCCGATGTTGGTGAGTTCCGCCGCCTCGCCGATCGGTACGAAGCCGGCGATGACCGCCGAGGCCACGCCGACGATCCAGGTGACGCGGGTGGGGACGTGGCGGGTCGGGTGCGTCTTGGCGAACCAGCGGGGCAGGAGCCCGTCGCGGCTCATGGAGAACCACACGCGGGTCACGCCGAGCATGAACGTGAACATCACCGTGAGGATGCCGATGATCGCCCCGACCGCGATGACGTCGGCGATCGCGGGCAGCCCGGCCGCCTTGAAGGCGCTGGAGAAGCCGCTCTCCGGGTCGATGTCGGTGTACTTCTGCATGCCCGTCAGGACCAGGCAGGCGAGGACGTACAGCACCATGGCGATGGCGAGGGAGTAGATGATCGCCCGGGGCATGTGGCGCTGGGCGTCCTTGGACTCCTCCGCGGCCGTGCTCATCGCGTCGTAGCCGAAGACCGCGAAGAAGACGGTGGCCGCGCCGGTGAAGGCTCCGCCCACGCCGAAGGGGAAGAAGGGGGTGTAGTTGCCGGTGTTGATGTGGAAGAAGCCGACGACGATGACCAGCAGCACCACCAGTACCTTCAGGCCGACGACGACCGTCTCGAAGCGGGCCGCGTTCTTGATGCCGAGGGTGAGCAGATAGGCGGTGAACAGGCACAGGACGGCGGCGATGAGGTCGAAGCGGTGGCCGTCTCCGGTGCCGGGTGCTCCCAGCATCCAGGTGGGCAGGGAGGCTCCGGTCTCCTCCAGGAGGAAGTTGAAGTATCCGGAGATGCCGATGGCGACGACCGCCACGATGGCCGTGTACTCCAGCAGCAGGTCCCAGCCGATGAACCAGCCCGCCAGTTCGCCGAGGACGGCGTACCCGTAGGTGTAGGCGGAGCCGGCCTTGGGGATCAGGCCGGCGAACTCCGCGTAGGAGAACGCGGCGGCGGCGCTGGCGATGCCGGCGATGAGGAAGGAGAGGAGTACCGCCGGTCCGGCGACTCCGTTGGCGACGGTTCCGGCGAGGGTGAAGATGCCCGCGCCGATGATGCCGCCGACGCCGATGGCGGTGAGCTGCCACAGGCCGAGGGTGCGGGTGAGGCGCTCGCTCGCGGCGCCTTCGGGCTCTTCGATGTGCTCGATCGGCTTGCGCCGGAATGCTCCTTGCCCCGACCACACCGTGCCCATGCTCCGGGTCCCTTCCGCCGAGGATGACGAGCACACATCATCCCGGAAGCCCCGTCCCGGTGGAACTAGGCGCTCCGGTGGGGGGACGGCCGGGATCCCTCCGCGCACGGGCGGGCGGCGGTGGACGTGAGGGCCTTCGGGGGCGGTTCTCCCACGGCGGTGAGCCGCCGCCCCCCGGCCGCACACGCGGTCGGGGGCGGCAGCGGGGCGGCCGGAGGGGCAACCTGAACGGTCAGGCGTGCAGGACGCCCGTGCCGAGGAGCCCGAAGAGGAGCAGGCCGACGACGACGCGGTAGGCGACGAAGGCGTTGAAGGAGTGCTTGGCGACGAACTTGAGCAGCCAGGCGATCGAGGCGTAGGCGATGCCGAACGAGACGACCGTGCCGACGATCAGCGGGAGGGTGTCCACGCCGGCGCCGAGGGCGTCCTTGAGCTCGTACAGGCCCGCGCCGGTCAGCGCCGGGATGCCGAGGAAGAAGGACAGGCGGGTGGCGGCGACCCGCTCCAGGTCGAGGATGAGGCCGGTGGACATGGTGGCGCCGGAGCGGGAGAAGCCGGGGAAGAGCAGGGCGAGGATCTGCGAGGAGCCGACCAGCATGGCGTCCTTGAGGGAGGTGTCGTCCTCGCCGCGCTTGTGGCGGCCCATCTGGTCGGCCACCCACATCAGGCCGCTGCCGACGATGAGCGAGCCGGCGACCACCCACAGGGAGGCGAGCGTGCCCTCGATCAGGGGCTTGGCCGCGAGGCCGACGACGACGATCGGGATGGTGGCGTAGATGACCCACCAGGCGAACTTGTAGTCGTGGTGGTAGCGCTCCTCGCGGTTGGCCAGCCCCCGCCCCCAGGCGGTGACGATCCGCGCGATGTCCTTGTAGAAGTAGGTCAGGACCGCCGCGATGGCGCCGACCTGGATCACGGCGGTGAAGGCGACGACGGACTTGTCGTCGACGGGGATGCCCATCAGGCCTTCGGTGATCTTGAGGTGGCCGGTGGAGGAGACCGGCAGGAACTCGGTCACCCCCTCCACGACGCCCAGGACCACGGCCTGTCCCACACTGATCGCGCTCACGTGCCTTCACTTTCGGTCGGTCGAACGGGCCTCGGGCGCCCTGACCGGACGCACGCGGTGCACAGAGTAACTTCTATTCGCGAATAGAAGTTACCCTGGACCCCGGACGAAGGACGGAAGGAGGCCGACGGTGGGCGCGAGCGAGGAGCCGCCAGGCCGAGGAGGCGGCGGACGCCGGGCGAACGGGGCCCTGGAGAACGAGATCATCGGCGTGCTGCACGGTGCCGACGGGGCCCTCACCCCGGGCGAGGTCGCCGAACGCCTCACCGCCTCCCCCGCCCACACCACGGTCGCCACCACCCTGGCCCGGCTGCACACGCGCGGGGTCCTGGGGCGCACCCCGCGCGGGCGCAGCTACGCCTACGCGCCGGTCACGGACGAACCGGGGCTCACCGCCCGGCAGATGCGCCAGGTCATGGAGGGGGGCAGCGACCGCGCCTCGGTCCTGACCCGTTTCGTCGACGAGCTGTCCGACGACGACGAGGACCTGCTGCGCCGCCTGCTGGGCACCGAGGGATAGGGGGCGTCACCGGCGATGCACCTGGCCGTCTACCTCCCGCTGCTCTTCCCCGCGCTGGCGGGGCTCAGCGCCGAACCGCTGGCCCGCCGGCTGGAGCCCCGGCTGGCGACCTGGCTGCTGACCGCGTCCGGTCTGCTGCTCGCCGCCTCCAGCACCCTGGTCCTGGGCCTGCTCGCGCTGGCCGGGCTGGTGCGCATCCCGCTCGTCGACACCCTCAAGGGCTACTCGCCCGAGGTGATCGCCCGGCAGGACCCCGCGGCCTGGCCCGCCGCGCTCGCGGGCGCCGTCCTGCTCGCCCTCGCGGTCCTCGCCGCCGTCCGGCTGGCCGCGCGGCGGGCCGGCGCCCTGTGGTCCGCCGCGCTCGAAGCGGCCTGCCTGCCCGGTCCCGGCCCGGTGGTCGTCACCGACGACCCGGGCGCCGACGCGTACGCGATGCCCGGCCTGCCCGGCCGGATCGTCATCTCCCACGGCATGCTCGACGCCCTCGACCCGGCCGGGCACGAGATCCTCCTCAGCCACGAGCGCGCCCACCTGCGCCACCACCACTACGCGTTCGTCTCCCTCACCCAGCTGGCCGCCGCCGCCAACCCGCTGTTGCGCCCGCTGGCCCGCGCCGTCGCCTACACCGTCGAGCGCTGGGCCGACGAGCACGCGGCCCGGCACACCGGCAACCGGCGGGCCGTGGCCGAGACCGTCGCCCGGGCCGCGATCGCCGCCAAGCACGGCGGCGGCCGGCGGTTCAGCCCCGCCGCGGCCCTCGGTTTCCTCGGCCGCCGGCCCCGGCCCGGCATGGTCCCCCGCCGGGTGGCCGCCCTCCTCGCTCCCCCGCCGCAGCGCCGGCCCCTGCTCCTCGCCGCCGCCGGGGTCCTGCTGGCGGCCACCACCCTGTGCGCGCTCGAGGCCGCCGAGGACCTCCACCGCTTCCTGGAGCTCGCGCACGCCCACTGAGCCGGGCGGACCCTTACCGTGGGCCAATGAAGATCATCGATCTGGAGCCCGGCGACCCCCGGCTCGCCGCCGACCTGCTGCCCGTCCTGCGCGAACTGCGCCCGCACCTCACCCCCGCCCTCTTCGAGGAGGTGTACGCCGAGGGCCACCCCCAGGGGCTGCGGTTCAGCGCCGCGTACGACGCCGACGGCCGCTGCGTGGGGGCCGCCGGCTGGCGGATCGTCGCCGGCACCTGCGACCTGCGCAAGCTGTACGTGGACGACCTCGTCACCGCGGGGGACGCCCGCTCCACCGGCGTCGGGCGGGGCCTGCTCGCCTACCTGGAGGACCGCGCCCGTGAGGCCGGCTGCCGTCTGCTGGACCTCGACTCGGGCACCCAGCGCACGTCGGCGCACCGCTTCTACTTCCGCGAGCGGATGGGCGTCGTAGCCTTCCACTTCGGCAAGGAGCTCGACGCGGGGCCCGAGCTCACCTGAGGCGCCCACGGCCAAACGGCTGAGGATCGGGACACACCGGGCGGCAGAGGAGGGACGAGCGGGCGGGAACCCTAGCTTGGGGCGGGTTCCGGTCTTCTGCCGAAAGGTGTTCCCCATGCGTTCCCTGCTGACCGCCCTCGCCGCCGGCGCCATCGTCTTCGGCACGGCCTCGGCCGCCAGCGCCGACGTGAGCGTGAACTTCCAGCCCCAGCCGTCGTACACCCTCAACTTCGGCCACTGGCTGCAGTTCGCCGCCGACGACGTCTTCAACGCGGGCCACGACAACACGGTCGGCTCCAACAACTGACGCCGGCCGATGACGCGGCAAGGGCCGCCGCCCCTCGGGGTGGCGGCCCTTGCCGTATCCGCCGGGGGTTCCGGAAGGACAAGGAGTCCACGCGCTCCTTCGGTCTGGACGCGGACCGGGCGGGGCGGCCCCGCCGTGTGAGGGGGTCAGCCCCTGGCTGCGGGGCGGACGGTGACCGCGACGAAGCTGACGTACGGCTCGTCGAGGGCGCCGTCGGGGAAGCGCCGCAGGAGGTGTTCGCGTTCGGCCGCCAGGAACTCGGCGGCGCCGTCCCCGTCGTGGACGATGAACGCCGAGTGCGTGGCCAGCTTCGCCAGGTGGGCGTCGACGGGGATGCGGCGCGACCAGCGCAGTTCCCTGGTGCACCAGGGCAGTCCGGGCGGGAGGGTGCGGTCGGAGATGTAGCAGCCGTCGCCGAACCGCGCGATGATCCGTTGCTCCTGCTCGGCCACCCACGGCACGGAGGCGTCCGGGTCGTTCCACCAGAGGGCGAGGGCGCCGCCGGGCCGCAGTGCGCGCAGCGCCGAGGGGACGGCGCGTGCCGGGTCGGTCCAGTGCCAGGACTGGGCGTAGCCGACGAGGTCCAGCGAGCCGTCCGCCAGGGGGAGCCGGTTGCCGTCGCCGCGGACCAGGGGCACGTCGGGCAGTTCGCGGCGGAACTGCCCGGCCATGCCGGCGCCGGGTTCCACTCCGACCACCCGTGCGCCGCGCTCGCGCAGGGCGCGTGCGGCCAGTCCGGTTCCGGTGCCGACGTCGGCCGCCCGGGCCCCGGCGAGCCGCAGTCCGGCCAGCTCCTCCAGCGCGTCGAAGACGGCGGCGGGGTAGTCGGGCCGGTAGGCGGCGTAGGCGCGCGCGGCCCGGCCGAAGGCCAGGGCCCGCTCCTGGGCGGGGGTCTCGTCGGTCATGCTCCGACTATGGCCCGCAGCGGCCGGGCGGAACAGGGCGCGCCCTGCGCAGGCGGGTCAGAATGCGAAGACCGCGTTCCCGTTGAGGGTGGCGGACATGTCGCAGGTGTTGGAGAAGGTGTGCTTCCAGGAGACCCGGCCGCCCTGCCAGACGCCGTCCGCCGTCACGGTGACCGGGGCGTAGTGCATCGGGCAGGCGCGGTTCGCGTCGGGGGCGGCCAGGAGCCGGTCGAAGGTGCCGCCGGTGGAGTTCAGGGCGGTACAGGCGGCCTTGGGGTCGGGGTGGGTGCCCTGGGCGGTCGGCATACAGCTGAGGGTGGCGGCGCGCAGGACGGTGGCGCCGGCGGCGTCGTCGCCCTGGGAGATGGAGAAGACCATCGCGGACGGGGCGTACAGGCTGGTGGGCTTTGCCTCCGCCATGCCGGTGGCGCCGGCCAGGCACAGGAGGGCGGCGGCGGGGACAGCAGCGAAGCGGTAGCGCACGACAAGACTCACTTTCGATACGAAGGTTTAGCGCGGCATTTTCTTGCGTTGTCGCGCTTCGATGCGGCCGAGTCTGTCTGATGTGAAGGCTGCACGCATATCGATGACCTATTTACGGACAGCCTGTTCGAATATCGGAGAACGAATGGTCGTTCGGGCAGCTCAGACGGGGTGTGATCGCTCCGTATCCGGACGGGAACAGGGGGTGATCGCCGGGTCCTGCCTCCTGCCCGCGCCGCTGACCTGGCACTCCGCACCCCGTGTACACCTGGAGTCCATTCACCTTGTCCGGATTGATGCGGGTCCGGCCCCGCCGTCGTCGACGGAGCTCCAGCGCTCGCTGCGGAACTGGACGGTCTGGGACGCGCCCGCGCCCAGGACGCCGAGCACGATCAGGAGCACGACCAGCACCTTGGCCGCGGTGCCCAGGAGCAGGGGGCGGGTCGCGGAGGGCACGGCCCCCGGAGCCGGTGCGAGGGGCTGCCCGACGGGCGGTCCGTCGCCGAAGAGGCGCTTGGGGTAGGCGGAGGTCAGCATCATCGTGTACGCCTGGTAGCGCATCCGGAACCGCGCCACCGCGGCGACGGCGCCGAACACGGGCTCGGGCATCCGCCCCAGCACCAGCGTGATCAGCCAGAACACCCAGCAGACGGCGGCGAGGCCGTACTGGAGGATGCTGGTGAGGATCGCCGCCGGAATCAGCAGGATGAACCGGAACAGCACCGCCAGCCGGTTCAGCTCACCGGGCCGCAGTTCGATGCGGACGGGGTGGCCCTGACCGTCGAAGGAGAAGGGCGGGTAGCGGTCCACGAGGAGCATCGCGCTCGCCGTCACCCGGGTCTCGTACGCGAGGTAGCCGCCGAGGAAGTCGGCGATGCCGGCCGGGAGGCGGCCGGTGAACAGGGCGGCGAACCAGCCGATGACCGTCACGAAGAAGGCGGCGATGCCGAGGATCGCCGTGACGATGAACTGGGGCAGGAGCAGCAGGAAGCGCAGCAGGACCGTCCAGCGCCGCTGGCGGTCGGGCGGGGGCACGTCGAGCTCGGGCAGGTGCTCGGCCTGCGGGTGGCCGGCCTGGGGCGGGTGGGGGTTCCAGCCTGTGGTCATGGGGTGCTCCTGCCGTCGGTGGGCGCGCGGGCCCCGCTGACGGTCCGGCCGGGCCGGCGGCCTGGGGCTGCGCGCGTACGCCCTGCCAGGGGTACCTCGCGGAACGCCTCATTCCAAGGATCCCGGCTGTACGGGGCGGCCCGTTGCCCTGAAGGGCCCCGTACGGCCGGGAACGCCGGAACGCCGGCCCCCGTCTCCTCGACGGTGGACCGGCGCTCCGGGCGGGGTGCGGCTCAGGCCGTGGCGGGCTCCGCCGCGGCGGGGGCGTCCGGGGTGCCGGCCTCGACCTCGGGCCGCGGGATGCGGTGCAGGCCCCGGCGGTCGTAGAAGGCGGTGACGGCGAAGCCGAAGGCCAGCGCGGCGGCGAGGGCGATGCCCATCGAGGCCCAGGCGCGGGCCAGGCCGGCGTCGGCCTGGGCGCCGTAGTAGAGCAGGGAGCGCAGGCCCTCGGTGATCTGGCGCAGCGGCTCGAACTCGGAGAGCCCGCGGAAGAAGCCGGGCAGCGCCTGGAGCGGCACGGTGGCGCCGGAGGAGGGGACGGCCATCGCGACGAAGACGACGGTGGCCAGCAGCATGCCGGGGGTGCCGAAGGCGGCGAACAGGGCGAGGCTGCCGATGCCGACGACCGCGATGGTGGAGACCGAGTACAGCCACAGGTGGCCGAGGTGGGAGGCGTCCATGTCGAGGATGCCGACGGTGGCGACCTCGACCAGGGAGCCCATCACCAGGGAGAGGCCGAGCATCAGCGCCATGCCGATGGCCAGGGTGCGGACACGGCTGGTGTGCTGGACGGGCTCGCGCTTGCGGAAGGGGCCGAAGTCGGTGTGCAGGTAGCCGAGGGCGGTGTCGACCTGGGAGTTGACCAGGTTGGCGCCGAGCATGCCGCAGACGACGAGGACGAGGGCGTAGTAGAAGGCGCTCAGGCCCATGGCGCTGCGGGCGCCGAGGGGGTGGCCGTCGGCGACGGTGACGGTCACCGGGTCGGCGAGCTTGAGCTGGGCGGCCGGCGGCAGCTGGGCCTTCTGGGCCGCGGCCTGCTTGAGGAGCTCCTGGCCGATCTGGGCGGAGGCTGCGTGGGCGGCCTTCTGGGCGGCCTGGGAGGACATGGAGGAGCCGATGCTGCCGGCGGACTGGTTGGTCAGCACGCTCATCACCGGCGGGGCGGGCTGCTTGCCCGGTGCGGCCTGCGGGGCGCCGAGGGCGGTCACCGTGGCGCTGAAGTCCTGCGGGATGACGAGGGCGCCGAAGACCTTGCCGCTGCCGAGGCGCTTGTCGGCCTCCTCGCGGCTGACCGGCTGCCAGTCGATGCTCTTGTCGTTCTCGGCGGCCTTGCGTATGCCGGCGACGACCTGGTCGCCCAGCTTGACGTGGCGGCCGCCCGCGTCGGCGCCGGCGTCGGCGTTGACCAGGGCCACGGGCAGGTCGCGCAGGTTGCCTCTGGGGTTGACGTTGCCGCCCACGTAGAGCAGGGCGAACAGCATCGAGACCACTGCGGCGATGAGCCCCGTTCCGATCCACAGCTGGGGTCGGCGGAGCACGGAGCGGGGCTTGGGGTGGGGCATCGGTTCTCCGGGATCTTCCGGTGCGGCTGCGGTCGGCTGCCTGGGCCGCGTTCCTCAGCTGGATACTTCTGGTATCCAGCTACTGGATACTGGCAGTATCTTGTTGTGGTGTCCAATCGCCGCAAGCACCGGTGCCGCAAACCGGACCGGATGACCGGCAGGGAGGCCGTATGAAGATCTCGGAGCTCAGCCGGCGGACCGGAGTGCCGGTCGCCAGCATCAAGTACTTCCGGCGCCAGGGCCTGCTGCCCGCGGGCCGGGCGACCGCCGCGACCCTGGCCGAGTACGGGGAGGAGCACGCGGAGCGGCTCCGGCTGATCAAGGCGCTGACCACGCTCGGCGGCCTGTCCATCGCCGCCACCCGCGAGGTCCTCGGCGCGGTCGACCAGGCCCACACCACCGAGGGCGCCCTCGGGGCGATCAGCTACGCCCTCCCGGTGCCGGTGGCCTCCTCCGCCGCCGGCGCGGACGAGGACGGGGACGCGGAGGCCGAGGAGGCCGCCGCCTCGGAGGTGGCGGAGCTGCTGGCGGCCCTCGACTGGCGGGCGCCGGGCGCCTCGCCCCACGTACGGGGGCTCACCACGGCCCTCAAGGAGCTCCGGCGGCTGGACTCCCAGTACGCCCCGGGTGAGCTGGCCGCGTACGCCCGGCTCGCCGAGTCGGTGGCCCGGCTGGACCTGGAGCGGGCGGAGTGCCTCGACGACCCGGTGGCGCTGGCCGAGCGGGCCGTGATCGTCTTCGCGATCTGCGCCCCGGTCTTCGAGCTGCTGCGGCGCCTGGCCCAGGAGGACCAGGTGCGGCGGCGGATGGCGGCCGAGGCCGAGGAGGCGGCCGGGGCGCCGGCGGCGGGGTGCGGGCCGCACTGAGGCGGGCCCGTCAGCCGTTCGCCGGGAGCGCGATCACATGGGTCCCGCAGGACAGGTGGAGGCGGTCGCCCGCGATGCGGAGCTCCGTGTAGCCGTCGGTGGTCAGCGGCGGGTGGCCGTCCTCGCTGAATCCGCTGCGGTACGTCCAGGGCGGGCGGCGCGTGGCCAGGTCGACGGCGAGGAACGGCTGCGCCAGCTGCCCCGTGTCCACGTAGAGCCGGCCCCCGTGCAGGAGCGGCGGGGGTCGGAAGCGGGCGTTCTCCGGGATCCCGTACGTCCACTGCGGCGCCCCGTCCGAGGCCCGCAGCGCCAGCAGCTCCTCGCGCACGGGGCTCTTCGGCTCCGCGGGGGTCAGCCCGAGGACGTACACCATGCCGTCCACCGCCTTCGGGATCCCGAAGGCGGCCCGGCCTCCCGGGTAGGGGATCCGGTCCACGCCGAACCGCCAGAGCACCTTTCCGGTGGCGGTCTCCAGGGCGCGCACCTCGCCGCCGCCGAGGAAGAGGCGTCCGCCGTCCAGGGAGGCGGGGTGGACCGGCGTCAGCGGGAGGTTGTCCGGGCCGTAGAAGTCGGTGCGCCAGCGTTCGCGGCCGTCGTCCCGGCCGAGGCCCACGACGTCACCCGACACGGAGTAGACCAGGACGTCCCCGGCGGCGACCGCGCCGGGGTTCGGGGCGTAGGGCTCGTGTCCCGTCCCCCGCTCCCAGAGCCGCCGGCCGTCGGCCGTCGTGTAGGCGGCGATCAGCTGCCGGTCGCCGTCGTACCCGGAGAGGTACAGGCGGTCGTCGGTCCGGGCGACCAGCCGGGGGCCGCCCAGGCGGGGGTCGCGGAGTTCGCCGGGGTAGGCGGCCAGCCGTCCGGTGGCGGCGGTGAGCGCCAGCAGGGGGTTCTGGGCGTCGAGGCCCATGGACTTCTCGCGGACGACCAGCCCCTCGCCGGTCTCCTCCACGTCCACGGTCCCGGGGCTGCGCCAGACCTGCCTGCCGGTCGCCGCGTCGAGCCCGGCCAGGGTCCGGCCGGGGAGCTCGTCACCGATGGACACGACGACGATCCCGTCCCGGACCGCCTCGACCCGGCACGGCGATCCGGCGTCGTACGTCCACAGCGGTTCGGGCGGCAGGCCCGGCGGCCGGGGCGACGGCGAGGCCGTCTTCCGGCCGGCCGGGGACGGGCCCGAACGGGCGCGCGCCGCCCAGACCGCGCCGCCCGAACCGAGGGCGAGGAGCCCGCCGGTACCGGCCAGCAGCAGGCGCCGACGGGAGGTCCACCCGGTGGGCGGCGGCGGGTCGGCGGGCGGCGGCGGTCCGGGCAGCCGCGAGGGGCGCAGCTCCCAGACGCCGACGGCCCGGCGGCCGAGGTCGGCGCGCAGCGGGCCGGGCAGCAGGTCGGCGAAGCCGCCCTCCGCTCCGCCGAGTCCGGTCGCGAGCGCCTCGGGGGCCGGGCGTTCGGCCGGGTCCTTGGCCAGGCAGCGCGACAGGACCGGGAGCAGTCCGGCGGGCACCCCGGACAGCTCGGGGGTGCCGTAGCGCACCTCGTAGAGCACGTCGGCGGGCGTCTTCCCGTCGAACGCGCCGTGGCCCGTCGCCGCGAACACCAGCACCCCGGCGAGGGCGAACACGTCGCCCGGGGGCTCGTGGTCGCGGCCCGAGGCCTGTTCGGGTGACATGTAGGCGGGGGTGCCGACGGCCTGCCCGGTGCGGGTCAGGCGGCGGGCGCCGAGCGCGCGGGCGATGCCGAAGTCGATGACGCGCGGGCCGGCGGCGGTGACCAGGACGTTCGAGGGCTTGAGGTCCCGGTGCACCAGGCCGGAGGCGTGGATGTCGGCCAGCGCCCGGGCGAGCCGGGAGCCCAGGGCCCGCACCACGGGTTCGGGCAGCGGCCCGTGGTGGGCGACGGCCTCCGCGAGCGAGGGGCCGAGGAGGTACTCCGTCGCCAGCCAGGGCAGCGCTCCCTGGGTGTCGGCGGCCACGACCGTCGCTCCGTGCCGCTCCCCGATCGTCCGGGCCGCCTCCGCCTCCAGCCGGAAGCGGATCCTGAACTCGGGCTCGCGGGCGAGGTGTTCGTGGACCGTCTTCAGGGCGACGACGCGTCCGCCGGCGGACCGGGCGAGGTAGACGGTGCCCATGCCGCCGCTGCCCAGCCGCCCGAGGAGGGTGTAGCCGCCGATCCGCTCGGGGTCCTCCGGCCGGAGCGGTGCGGTGGGTCCGGGGTCCTGGGGCACGGTGCTCATCCGACCGGCAGGGCGAAGTAGTGGCTGCTGAACCGGCGGCAGAACACGGCGATCCGGGTGCCGCTCGCCACCCGCCAGGTCAGACCCTCCTGTTCCTGCCGCTGCTCGGCCAGCCCTTGGAAGACCCACAGGTTGCGTCCGTCGGCGGGGTCGAGCGCGTTGACGGCCCGCCAGTCGCAGCGGTACATCGGGGTGCCCGGAGGGCCGGCCACCAGGGCGGCGTAGTCGGATGAGCCAGTGGTGAGGGGCTCCCCCGGGAACGTGGTCCGCTTGATCCTGCCGTCGTGGGGGTCGAGCAGGTGCGTCCACCGGTTCGCGTCCACGACGTACAGCGAGGCGTCCTGTTCGAGGACCGCGCGCGGCGCGCTGACCCGGTCCGTGCCCTTGAGGGCCTCCCCTCCCCATTTCTCGGCGCCGGTCCGCACGTCACGCGCGTGGAGGTCGTAGTCCTCCTCCGTGTAGAGGGTGCCGTCGGCGGTCATCCACGAGCGGGGTTCTTCGGGCAGGGCGGCCCAGGCCTCCTTCTCCCACCTCTCCCAGCGCTGCGCGCCCGTCTCCGGGTCCAGGGCGCGGAGACGGCCGTGCCCAGCTCCTTCTCCTTCGCGTCGGCGGGGTCGGGCACCCGCTGCACGTACGCGGACTCCGGGCCGGGTGTCACCCGTACCGTGCCGCCCTTCCCCACCGGCGTACGCCACACCGCGGCGCGCTGCGCGATGTCGTAGCAGACCAGGTGGGGCACGTTCTCCTTGTCCGGGGCACGGAACCAGACCCGGGTGCCGCTCCGGCCGTCGAACGCGTCGGTCTGCATGCTGTACTCGGCGTCGGTGTCGCGCAGGGTCCCGGTCCGGGCGGAGAAGCGGACCAGTCCGCGGGCGAAGGTCGGGGCGAAGAGGAGGTCGTCGGCGACGGGGACGGGGGTGGCCGTGCACCAGATGTCCTTGGTCCACAGCGTCTTCCCGGTGCGCAGGTCCAGGCCGATCGTGGCTCCCGTCACCGGGACCACGAGCACCTCGTCGTTCCACACCACCGCCTGTTGGGCGAATCTCGACGGGGCCTTGTAGTGCCACAGCGGGGTGGGCGCCGTGCCCGGCACGCGGGCGGGCGGCCCGCTCGGACCGGCGGCGGGCTTCGCCGCGGGCGGGGCCTTGCGGGTGCTACGGCCGAGGGCGAAGCCGCCGGCGAGGCCCGCCGTGGTGCCGAGGGCGCCCAGGAGGAGGGCGCGGCGGGCGGGGCGGCGGGGCCGTTCGGGCTCGTCGGGGGTGGTCCCGTCCAGCCGCGTGGCCACCGCCGTCGCCGCCCCGGAGTCCTGGGGCGGCGCCTCCAGCGCCATGACGGCCGAGGCCTGTGCGGACAGCTCCGTCACCAGTGCCCCCGGCAGCCACTCGGCCACGAGGAGTGCGGCCGCGCCGTCCGGGGCGAGTGCGGACGCCACGGCCTCGGGGGCGGGGCGGCGGGCGGGGTCCTTGCCGAGGCAGCGGGCCAGGAGGGGGCGCAGGTCCTGCGGTACGCGGTCGAGGTCGGGTTCGGCCGTGGCGACGGCGTCGGGGGTGGCGGTGGCGAAGGGGCCCGCCCCGCTGGCCGCGTAGACGAGGAGCAGCCCGAGGACGAAGACGTCGGACGCGGGGCCGGGCGGCCGGCCGGCGACCTGTTCGGGGGCGAGGAAGCCGAGGGTGAGGCGTGCGGGCCCGCCCTCGGTGGCGGGGGCGATGCCGGTGGCGGCGGCGAGCGGGCCGAATCCGGTGAGGCGGGGTCCGTCGGCGGCGAGCAGCACCGTGTGCGGGGCGAGGCCCTGGTGGGCGCCGGCGAGCGGGTGGAGCCGTACGAGGACCTCGGCCAGCGCGGCGCCGAGGACGCGCAGGGCGTGTTCCGGCAGCGGACCGTGCCGGGCGACGGCGGAGCCGAGGGTGAGGGCGGGGCGGTACGCGGTGACGAGGTGCCCGTCGGCGGCCTCCCGCACCGTGGGCGCCCACGGGCCGGCCGCGGCCGCCGCGAGCCGGGCCTCCGAGGTGAACCTGCGGCGCAGGGCCGGGTCGGCGGAGATCCGGGGCCGCGGGACGAGGACGGTGACCTTGGCCCCGTCGGGGTCCAGTGCCAGGTACTCCACGGCCGAGGCGCTCTCCCGCATCCGCGCCAGCGGGATGTGCTCCCCGACCCGGGCGGGGTCGCCCTCCCCCAGGGACCGCGGACCGTCGCCGTGTGCCGCCATGCCGGTTCAACCCCCGTTCACCAGCTGCTGCCTGACTGTCCGTCGGACGCCTGGGGCACCCTACCTCCAGGGTCGGGGACGGTCCCGGGAGGTGATCAGTTCCCGGCCACGCGGGGCGGCGGGGTCAGAAGAGGGGCAGCGCGTAGAGCCGTCCGCCGTTCTGGGCCGCCACGATCCGGCCCGCCGCCACCACCGCCCAGGGTTCGTCGCGTTCGGCCGCCGGGGAGAAGCGGTAGCGCTCGGTGTCCCCGGCCAGGGGGAGCGCGGCCAGGCCGGCGGCTCCGGTGGACAGGGGCACGTACAGTCCGTTCGCCGCGGCGACGGGCTGCGCGGCCGCGTAGTCGCCGACCTGGCCCGCCATCTCCCGTACGTCGGTGCCGTCCGTGAGGCGCAGGCAGCGCAGCCGGCCGCCTTCGGCCGCGTACACCGACCCGGACCGGACCAGGGGTGCGCCGAAGGAGCCGGTCGGCGTCGTGGGCCTGGACTCCCAGCGCCGGGTTCCGTCCGCGGGGTCGAGCCCGCGCAGCGTGGCCCCGCAGAGCAGGACGAAGCCTTCCGCGACGGTCGCGGGCAGGTCGCGGGCGGCGTCGGCCGCCGTCCAGCTCTGCTCCCCCGACCGGGTGTCGAGGGCGTGGACCGCTCCGTCGGCGGTGGTGACGACCAGCCTCCCCTCCC
The DNA here is from genome assembly GCF_040684675.1 of Streptomyces sp. NPDC089915. Classification (NCBI taxonomy): domain Bacteria; kingdom Bacillati; phylum Actinomycetota; class Actinomycetes; order Kitasatosporales; family Streptomycetaceae; genus Streptomyces; species Streptomyces sp. NPDC089915. Next base: position 26,547 of record NZ_JBFBGN010000066.1, read on the forward strand.
CCGCCGCGGCCGCCGCGGCCGTCGCGCCGGCCCCGGCGGCGAGCGGCTGCCGCGAGCGCCACAGGGGTGTGGCCGTGCCGGGCCGGGCGGCGACGACGCGGCCGTCGGTGGCGGTCGCGTACACGGCGGCGGAGTCCACGGCGAGCAGTCCGGTGAGGCCGCCGGGGCCCGTCCACGAGGGTGTGCCGGTACGGGGGTCGAGGGCGCGCAGGATTCCGTCCGGTCCGACGAGCAGGGGGCCGGGTGCCTGCCGGACGGGCGGGCGGCCGCCTTGGTACGACCAGAGCCGGCGGCCGGTGCGCGGGTCGAGGGCGGACACCTTCCCCGGGTCGGCGACCAGCAGGACGTCGCCCGCCCGGGCTGGGCCGAAGGGCATGGCGGGGTCGAGGCCGGAGACGGTCCACACCGGTGCGGGGATCTCGCCGGGCGCGCCGTTCCACAGCGGGATCTCCTCGGTGGCGTCCCCGCCGGTTGCGAGCCACCGCCGTCCGGCGGCGCCCGCGCCGCCCGCGAGCAGGACGGCCGCGCCCGCCGCGACGGCGAGCGCCCGGCGGCGGGACGGGCCTGCCGGGCCGGTCAACTCCCTTGCGCGGGCGCCCTCACGCTCGATGTCGCGCAGGACGTGGGCGGGCGGCCAGGCCGCGGGCGCGGTCCGGCCGGGGGCCTCCCACCGGGCTGCCAGCTCCGCGGCCCCGGGGCGGTGTTCCGCCGCCTTGTCCAGGCAGGCGGCGAGCGCGGGCCGTAGCGGCGGGGGCACCAGGGAGAGGTCCGGCTCGTCGTGCGCGATGGCGTAGTCGGCGAGTGCGAAGCCGTCTCCGGCGCCGGCGAAGAGGTGGTGTCCGGTGCTCGCGTAGGCGAGGAGCGCACCGAGGGTGAACACGTCGCTGGGCGGGCCGAGTTCCCGGCCGAGGACCTGTTCCGGGGACATGTAGCCGGCCGAGCCGGGGCGCTGTCCGGTGTACGTGACCTTCGTCGCCGCCGGCATGCGGGCGATGCCGAAGTCGACCAGGCGGGGCCCGTCCTCGGCGAGCAGCACGTTGGACGGCTTCAGGTCGCGGTGGACGACCCCCGCCGTGTGGAGGGCGGACAGGGCGGTGGCGAGCATGGCCCCGAGCGCGCGGACGGCCTCGGCGGGGAGGGGGCCGTACTCCTCGACGCAGCGTTCCAGGGTGGGGCCGGGCACGTACTCGGTGGCCAGCCAGGGGACGGGGCCGGCGAGATCGGCGCCGAGGTGCCTCGGCACGTACCGGCTGCGGACGGCCTCGGCGGCCTCCCGTTCCCGGCGGAAGCGGGCGGCGAGGTGCGGATCGCCGAGCAGTTCGCGCCGGAGCGTCTTGACGGCCGCGACCCGACGGCCGGACCGGCCCAGGTAGACGGTGCCCATCCCGCCCTCGCCGAGCACGCCGAGCAGCCGCCAGGGGCCGAGCGCGGCCGGGTCTCCCGGGCGCACCGGAGCGGGACCGGTCACCGGGCGTGTCCGGTGTGCCGGACGGGCCGGGGCGCGCGGGGGGTGCGCATGGTCGTTCCCTTCCTCGGGGCGGCGGGGTGATGCACGGTACCGGCTCGGGTGGGGCCGGACGCCCTGTGGAACCGGGCTTCCGGCGGGGCGGGTTGGCCGGAACCCGACCCCGCCCGCGCGGGGCGGGCCGGCCCCCTGTACTGCTGGAGGCCGTGCCCGGCGTCCGGCCGGGCGGTGGCGAGGGGGCCGGGTATGGCCGAGTGGGTGGAGCGGGTCGACGAGCACGACCGGGTGCTGGGCGTGGTGGAGCGCGGTGAGGCCATCGAGCGGCGGTGGCTGCACCGGGTGGCGACGGTGGTGTGCCGGGACGCCGGGGGCCGGGTGCTGGTGCACCGCCGGCCGGACGACGACTCGCGGTTCCCCGGCGCCTACAACTGGCTCCTCGGCGGGGGTGTGGAGGCCGGCGAGGAGTACGGGGAGGCCGCGGCGCGGGAACTGGCGGAGGAACTCGGGACGGCGGCGCCGGTGCGCTTCCGGTTCAAGTTCCTGTGCGACGGGGTCGTCTCCCCGTACTGGCTGGCGGTGCACGAGGCGCTGATCACGGGGACGCCGTCGCCGGACCCGGGGGAGGTCGCCTGGTGGGAGTGGGTGGAGGAGGAGGCCTTGCCGGGGCTGATGGCCCGGTTGCCGTTCGTCCCGGACTCGCTGGAGGCCTTCGCCCGGTACCGGGCACTGGACGGCTGACCGCCGGCCGGGGGCAGGGGTGAAACGCCGCTCGGGCCTCCCCCGTACCACCGACGGGTGGCGGTACACCCTCCACTCCACCGAACCGGCCGGCACGATCGCGAGCGCGGGGCCGCGCCCGCCGCTCTGAGGTGCTCAGGGGTGGGCCGGGGTGGTGGTCCAGGGGCGGAGTTTCTCCGGGTTGCGGACGGCCCAGATGCGGGTGATGCGGCCCTCCGTGAGGTCGAAGGCCGCCACCGTCACGGTGGTGCCGCCGCGTTGGGCCACCAGGCCGGGGCGGCCGTTGACCGTGCGTTCCAGGAGGACCAGGTCCGGGGAGAGGCCCGCGATGTGCGTCAGGTAGCGGGCGATCTCCCGGCCGCCCTCGATCGTGCGCCGGACGGTGCTCACCAGGCCGCCGCCGTCGGCCGTCATCACGGCATCGGGGTCCAGGAGGGCGACCAGGGTCTTGATGTCGCCCTCCTGCCAGGCCTCCTTGAAGTCCCGCAGCACGGAGACCTGTCGGGCGACGGCGGGTGCGGGGCGCCGGTGCTTGGTGACGCGGCGGCGGGCCGACGAGGCCAGCTGGCGGCAGGCCGCCGGGGTGCGGCCGACGATGGCGGATATCTCGGGGAAGGAGTACCGGAAGACGTCGTGCAGGACGAACGCCACCCGCTCGGCCGGGGTCATCGACTCCAGGACGACGAGGAAGGCCATGTCCACGGAATCGTCGGCGGTGACCCGGTCCGCGGGGTCGGTCGCGCCCAGCGGTGCGGCGGGCCATTCCGTGCGGTCGGGCAGGGGTTCGGGGATCCATTCGCCGACGTAGCGTTCGCGGCGGACGCGCGCCGAGCCGAGCACGTCCAGGCAGATCCGGCTGACGACGGTCGTCAGCCAGGCGCCCGGTGACTCGATGCCCGCCCGCTGCCGCCCCGGCATCGCGTACCAGCGGGTGTAGGCCTCCTGGACGGCGTCCTCGGCCTCCGTGAGCGAACCCAGCAGCCGGTAGGCGAGGTTGGTCAGGTGGCCGCGCTCGCCGGCGATCACGCTCGGGTCGGACTCGGGTGGGGTGCTCATGGCGCGACCGCTCCTCGGGGCTGCTCGCCCCCGCCTCACACTTCGGGGGGCTGCGTCGTCGTACCGGCGAGACAGTACCGACCACGGCCGCAAGGCAGAGAGACGGGGCCCTCCATGGCGACCATCGACACCACCACCACCCGGCGGACCGCACCGGCGTTCCTTCAGACCGCGGTGGCCGCGCAGACCCTGGCCATCTTCTTCCAGGCCGCCACCGCCGGCCTGCTGCTGTCCACCTCGTACGGCGAGACGCTGCACGGTGTCGGGGCGCGCGTGATGTACGGCGCGTCGATGCTGTACGTGCTCGCGGCGGTCCTGGCGTGGCGGCCGGGGGGCGGGTCGCCCCGCCCCGTCCTGTACGCGTCGGGGTTCCTCGTCCTCGCCTCGGTGCAGGTGGTCCTGGGCATCGCGCACGTCCCTTCGGTCCATGTCCCGCTGGGGGTGCTGATGTTCGGGCTGAGCGTGCTCGACCTGGGACGGCGCCGCCGCACCTGAAACGGGGGAATGGTGCGCATACCGGCCGGAATGCCGGGCAGGCGCGGTGGTGGAACCCACTCCAGGAGGTGAGCGCGCATGGCAGCGGGCAAGAAGGCCAAGAACATCGGTAAGGACGCCAAGGGCAAGGTCAAGGAGACCACCGGCAAGGCACTCGGGAACGAGAGCCTCGAAGCGAAGGGGCGCGCCGAACAGGCCGTCGCCGACGCGAAGCAGGCCGGGCAGAAGGCCAAGGACGCCATGAAGCACTAGCCGGCGCCCCGCTCGTGGAGGCCGCCGTCCTCGGGGACGGCGGCCTCCACACGGGGGAACCCCGCGTTTCCCGCAGCGCCGCCCCCGGCGCGGGACTACGCTCCGCAGGATGGAACGCGCGGAGATACTCAAGCGGGTGATCGGCATCCTGACCGAGGCCCAGGACGTGCGCCGGGCCGTGGAGAGCGGCCTGGACGAGGACAACGGACTGGAAGGGGACACCGGCTCCGGCGGGGCGCCCGGTGTGGCCACGCTGCTGCTCAACGAGATGCTGCCGTCGATCCGCGTCCCCGCCGACGCGACGCCGCAGCAGGTGGCGGCCCTGGTGGCCGAGGCCCTCGGCCCGGCCCTCCACACGATGGTCTCCGGGTTCAGCCTGGCCTTCACGAGCCTCGCGATCGCGCACGACGCCGGGCGTACGGACGTCTCGGCGATCGAGGTGCTCCAGGAACTCGCCCTGGAAGTCGAGGCGGGCACCTACGACGAAGGCGCGTGAGACGGGCGGGGGCGCGCGGGGGCACCGTACGGCGGGCGCCCGGCCGGGTGCACCGCCGGGCGCCCCGCGCGACCACGCGCACGCCGTTGCGCCGGTCCGCGCGGGTCCCTAGCGTGCGGAACGCGGCCGGGCGGGGAAACGCCGACTTCCCCGCCCGGCCCGCGTGCGCTCACCGCTCGTCGGTGTGCCGCTCCCGCGCCCACAGGGGCAGTGCGAACCAGCACAGCAGGTACCAGGCCACCACCCCGCCGACCAGGCACGGGACGAGCGTCCCGTGGGTCGCCACGCGCAGGACGAGCAGGAGCGCGGAGGTGAACGTGGCGAGCAGCAGGACGATGCCCGTGAAGGTCAGGCGCGAGGCCCAGACCACCGCCTCGGGTTTGATCCGGCGCCCGGAGACGATGCGGTGGAAGGAGACCGGTCCGATGAGGGCGCCGGCCGCCAGCGAGCCGACGACCACGGTGGCGATGTAGATCGCCCGGTCGGTGTCCGACAGTGCCTGGAAGTGCGGGGTGAAGGCGACCGTGAGCAGGAAGCCGAAGAGGATCTGCACGCCCGTCTGGGCGACCCTGATCTCCTGCATCAGCTCCTGCCACTGCCGGTCGGCCCGTTCCTCGGCGCTCTCGCGCCGGCCCGGGTCGGTCCGTTTCCCGCCGTCCGGGCGCGCGGAGCCGTTCCGCTCGTTCATTCCGGCGGCTCCTCCCGTTCGGCCCGGCGGTGCTCCGCCCCGCGCCTACCCCGCCTCCCCGCCCGCACACGCCCCGGGAGGCGGGCGGTGCGCGGGGCCGCGTCCCGCCGCGAGGTGTCCCGGCGGTGCCGCCGGGGGCGGGGCGGGTAGGGGTGAACGCATGGACTCACACGGGGAAGGCCCGGACGGCGTGCGGGAGTTGGCGGGGATCCGGCGCGCCTACGCGGCGCGGGGGTACGAACTGGTGCTGCCCGGGGAGGTGGCGGCCCGGGGCGGGGCGGAACGGCGGCGGATCGCCGGGCAGGTGGTGTCCCTGCTCGTGGAGGTGTACCGGAGGGCTCCGGGGCCGGACGACGAGCGGGCGGCCCGGGAGCTGGACGGGGCGGTGGCCGAGGGGGGCGTCCGGCTGTTCGTGCTGCTGGACCGGCGGCGGGACGTGGTGGCGACCACCCGGTTCACCCGACTCGCCCGGTGGTTCACGGAGGGGCCGCGGGAGGGGCCGCAGGAGGGGCCGCGGGAGGAAGGGGACGCGGAAGGGGCCGGGCGGGGCGACGTGCGCTACGAGGTCGGCCGGACCGGGAAGCGTCCGGGCGCCGAACCGCGGCTGGCGGCGGGCCTGTTGCGCGCCCGGCTGCTGTGGGCGGCGGCCGGGGGCCTGCCCGGGGCGGGCCTGCTCGTGTCCCACACCAGGGTGGCCCGCTCCGCACCGGGCCGGCCGCCCGTCGGCCCGGTGCTGGAGGGTCTGGTCCGGGACGGGGGCTTCCTGCCCGCGCACGCCGTCCGCTCCCATGTGGTGGCCCGCACGGCCGTGGAACCGTTCGTGGCGGCCTGCGCGCCCCGGGACGGGGCGGCATGGGCGGCGGGCGTCCGGGCGCAGCGGCTGCGGCTGCCCGACCGGGCGGAGGCCCGGCTGTTCGCGGCGATGCTCGCGGAGGGCTGGGGCGCCCGGCCCGTGCTGGTCCCGGTGGCGGACGGGGGCGCCGCGGGGCCCGCGTTCCGGGCTCCGCTGCCGGGGGCGCTGCGCGAGCTGTCGGGGCCGGATCCGGCCGTGGAGTCCCTCTACCTGCTGTCCCGCCGGCCCGCCGACGTCGGCCGGGCCGTCGACGGGATCCCGTACCGGGTCCGGGCGGACGGCGCGTACGCCTCGGCGGGCCTGAGCGACCGGGTCGTCGTCGAGGCGGACGCCGCGGAGGCGCCCGACGCGGTCGCGGTGCTGGAGCGGCTGCGCCGGGCGGGGTTCGCCCTCGCCGGGTGGGAGCCGTCCCGGCAGCGCTCCGGCCGCCTGGCGCTCGTGCTCACCCGCCCGGGCCGGGTCCCGGACGGCGGGACCGCGGTCGCGGCGCCCGATCTGTCGGCCCTCGACCGGCTTCCGGCGGCGCAGCGTTTCCTGGGCGGCGTCCTGGCACGCCTCCCCGAACAGCCGGATGGCCGGATCTGACAACCGGCCGGCCACGCGGTACGGGTGGCGACGCCCTGCGGCGGGCCGGTCGTCACCTCCGGAGGTGACGACCGGATCGACGTTCTGACGTTCCCTCATATGACATCCGTCATCCGGCACATGTGATCCACGGCCCTGCCGCCGATCCCCTTCCCCGCACGAGAATGACGATCACCAAGACGACGACCACGGGGGCGGCATCATGAACAGCCTGAAGACGAAGAAGACCGGACCGGCCGAGGAGACCGGCACCCCGGCACCGGCCGACTACCGGCTCCCGCTCTGGTTCTTCGGATTCGAGGGGGTCCTCGCGGCCGCCTTCGACATCCTCCAGGCCTTCCCCTCGGTGTGGCCCGCCCTGCTGGTCCTGCTGGCCGTGAACATCGCGGTCTCGCTGACGATGATGCGCAGGCGGCTGCGGCTCGCCAAGGCGCTGTGGCGGGGCAAGGAGACCCGCAAGGTCGCGATCGCGCTCATCGCCCTGCGCGTCGGCAGCCACTTCGCGTTGAGCGCCCTGGGCTTCGCCGTCACCTCGACCATCGGCCACGTGCTCTTCGCCGTCGCCATGAGCGCCACCACGATCGGCCTGCTGGCCTACTCCCAGCACACGGCCGTCCGCGCCCTGACCACGGCCGCCGCCGGCCGGTAGCGGCCTCAGCCGGTGTGGCGGACGCGGAAGCGGGTCGGGTCCGCCGGGTCGCGGTCGGCCACCTGGAGCGGGGCCCAGGCCCACTGATGGACGCCGATGCCCGGTACGCGGGAGAAGCGGATCCGCCCCCGGGTGCCCTCGACGTCGACGTGCGGCCAGGCGGCGGCCGTGCGCGCCCGGTCGTCCGTGCCGTGGGTGCGCAGCACGTCGGCGAGGACGGCGACGGTGTCGTAGCCCTCGAAGGCGACGAAGGAGGGGGCCTCGCCGAGCCGTTCGCGCAGGGCCGCTTCGGCCCGGGTGCCGAGCGGGCCCAGCCGGGCGGGCAGGTAGCGCAGGAAGGGGACGGCGGCGCCGTCCCCGCCCAGCAGCTTCGCCCATTCGGCGAACTCGGGCTGGCCGGCGGGCGCGCCGAGCATGACCCCGGCGAGTCGGGGGTCGCGGCGGACGGCCCTGACGAGCGGCACCGCCGGTTCCGGATGGCCGACCAGGAGCAGCAGTGCGGTCGCGCGGTGGGTGAGGAGTTCCTCGCGGACGGCCTCGGGGGTCAGCGCGCGCATGTCGAGTTCGACGAGGGCGGCGCCGCGCGGTGCGAGGTGCTCGCGCAGGATGCGGGTGCCGGTCGCCCAGTAGACGCTCGGGTCGGCGGCGACGGCGATGCGGGTGTGGCCCGCACCCAGGAGGAAGTCCGCGTAGGTCCGCCAGCCCCGGGACTGCGCCGGGGCCAGGCGCGCGACCCATTCCGTCGGCCGTTCGGTGAGCTCGTCGAGGACCGCCGACGAGCAGAGGAACGGCAGGCCGAGCGCGTCGGCGCGGGCCGCGGCGGCGCGGGCGACGACGCTGTGGTACTCCCCCGCCAGGGCGGCCACACCCAGCTCCGCCAGTTCGTCCACCGCCGCCTCGGCCCGCGCCGGGTCGGCCGCGGTGTCCCGGACGACCAGTTCGAGCGGACGTCCGGCGATCCCGCCGGCGGCGTTGGCCTCGTCGGCGGCCAGCCGCAGGCCGGCGAGCAGGTGGCGGCCCGCCTCGGCCCAGCCGGGGCGGGTCAGCGGGACGAGGGCGCCGATCCGGACGGGTGACCCGTCGGCCAGCCGCGTCCCGGGCCCGGGCGTCGTGGGCGGTGTGTTCATGCGGTGGCTCCCATGACGGCCATTGCATCCGCCCCGGTCGCCGCCGGGCAACCGGATTTCCCACGGGCCGGACGGGCCCCCGGGCTACCGTGCCGTCATGGACCTCTTCTCACGTTCGTGGACGGCCCTGCTGGCGGCGGTCGCCGGGCTCCCCGACGAGGACTTCGAAAGGCCGTCCGGCTGCGCCGGCTGGCTCGTGCGGGATCTCGTGTGCCACCTGGTCATCGACGCCCAGGACGTCCTGATCACCCTGGTCACACCGGCCGGGGCGGAGCCGACCGTGAACGCGACCACCTACTGGAAGCTCGTCGACCCGCCGACGGGCGAGGATCCGCTCGACGCGCTGGTCCCCCGGCTGGCGGCGGCGTACGGGGAGCCGCGGTGGCTCAGGTTCCACCTCGACGACGTCGGTCCGGCCGCGGGCCGGGCGGCCGCGCTCGCCGACCCGGCGGCCCGCGTCGGCACGCAGGGCGAGGTGCTGACCGTCGCCGACTACCTGTCCGCGTACGTCATGGAGTGGACCCTGCACCACCTCGACCTGATCGCGCACCTGCCGTCCGCCCCGCCGCCGCCCGCCGAGACCCTCGCGGCGGCCCGGACGGCCCTGGAGCGGATCGCCGGCGCCCCCTTCCCCGCCGCGCTCCCCGACCGGGACGCGCTGCTGGTCGGCACCGGCCGCCGCACCCCGACCGACGGGGAACGGGCGGCCCTGGGCGACCTCGCGGCGAGGCTCCCGCTGGTACTCGGCTGAGCCGCACGGCGCAGGCGTCGCGCAGGGGAGGAAGGCGACGGCCTCCTAAGCCGTCGACGGCAGGGGGGATTCGGGGGTGTCGCCCTCGGCCTCCTGCCGGGTGTCGATCTCGGTGCGCCGCATGAACCGCTCCCACCCCTCGCCGGCGCGGGCGCGCAGGGCGCGGCCCGGGGCGCCGGGGTCGGGTTCCTGGGCGTCGAAGGTCCGTCCGCTGGCGCCGGGTTTCCTGCGGGGCAGTGCGGGGGTGCTGGACATGCGTGTCGCTCCTCTCCGACGGGGACGCAACGGGCCGGGGGCCGGGCGAGGACCGGTGCCGGTGACCCCGTTGCGGGGGGAGCACTTCCGGAACGGGTGGCCGGATCCGGGGTGCGGTGACCACCTTCGCCGCTGGACGGCCGATCAATCAATGGCCGCGTCCGGCCTGATGGGGCGTCACGGCCGCGCCGGGCGCCGTTCCGCGGCGGTGAGGCCGTAGTCGGGCAGAGCGATGTCCCCCGCCTTGGCGAACTGTCCGGCGAGCAGGGACCGCATCGGCCAGCGGGTCATCGACCGCATGGAGAGGTCGCGCAGCCGGATGCCGAGCCGGCCCGACGGCGCGTATCCGGCGGCCCCTCCGGGCGGGAGTTCCTGGGCCCGGGTCACGTACGGGCGCATGACCGCGTCGTAGCGCGGGAAGGCGACGGTGTGGTCGCCCCCGGCCGCCGCGAGTTCCCCGGCCAGGACGTAGGCGCCGACCAGGGCGAGGCTGGTGCCGAGGCCGGTCAGCGGGGTGGCGCAGTACCCGGCGTCGCCGAGCAGCGCGACGCGGCCGCGCGTCCAGCCGTCGAGGCGGACCTGGCCCATCGAGTCGAGGAAGAAGTCCGGGGCGGTGCGCATCGCCCGCAGCAGGCGCGGGGCCTCCCAGCCGACGCCGGCGAAGCGGCGGGCCACGAGCTCCCGCCCGGCGTCGGGGTCGCGGCGGTCGTACGCGAGCGGGGGCGAGCGGAAGCTGAAGCCGGCCTTGATCTCGCCGGGGAGCCGTCCGGGCCGCGCGGAGGCGACCAGTCCGCCGGGGGCGTTGTGCATCAGGTACCAGCCGTCGAGGTCCAGTCCGTGGTCGACGGCGGTGAACCAGGCCGTGTAGAGGCCGAGCGGGCGGACGAGGTCGCGTTCGGGGCCGAAGGCCAGTGCGCGCACGGCGGAGTGCGGGCCGTCCGCGCCGACGACGAGCGAGAACCGGCGCGGCGCCGCCTTCTCGAAGGTGACGGTCACCCCGTCCGCGCCGGCGGCCGCCTCGATGCCGGTGACGCTGTCGTCGAAGAGGTACTCGGTGTCCGGCAGAGTGGCCTCGTACAGCAGCCGGGCGAGGTCGCCGCGCAGGATCTCGATCTCGGAGACGATCCCCTCGCCGCCGAAGGCGTCGGCGGGCACCCGGGCGGTGGTCCGGCCGGAGGCGTCGACGAAGGCGAGGCCGCGCTGGTCGACGCAGTGGGCCCGGACCCGGTCCATCAGGCCCATCCGTTCGGTGACGGTACGGCCGGCGCCGCGCAGATCGACGGTCTGCCCGCCCGGCCGCGGCGCCGGGGCGCGCTCCACGACGGTGACCGCGAAGCCCGCCCTGCGTAGCCAGTACGCCAGCGCGGGTCCTGCGATGCCCGCGCCGCTGATGAGTATCCCGTGGTTCGCCATGCCGCGAATATACGGCGTACGCACGCTAGTGCACAACCCTGAAACCGGCTTCGAGGGCGCCCTCTTCACCCTGTCCGCACTAGTACACCGGCCTGGGAATCCCCCCTTCCCGCGCGGCATCCCCCGCGCCTGCGGCTAGGATGACCGGCATCCAGGTGCACTAGTGCGGAGGGGGTTGTCGGTGGGCGAGCGGGCGGTACCGCGCTACAGCCGGATCGTCGCGGAGCTGCGGCAGCGGATCGAGGCGGGCGAACTGGCGCCGGGCGACCGCGTCCCGTCGACCCGGGAGATCACCCGGCAGTGGGGGGTCGCCATGGCGACCGCGAGCAAGGTGCTCGCCGAGCTGCGCCACGAGGGCCTGGTCAGCGCGGTCCCGGGCGTGGGGACGGTGGTGGCGGCCCCGGACCGGCCGGTGCGCGCCGCCCG
>NZ_JBFBGN010000067.1:0-37188 GCF_040684675.1 Streptomyces sp. NPDC089915
GCCGACAAATCCCAAACAGGACAGCCGAAGCGTCAGTCAGTCGATGAGTCAGACCCACCGGCAACATCACCACGAACATCATCACTGTCAGTCGAGCACGTCGGGGATCGGCTCGGTGTTGCTGCGCTGGAGTGCGGTCTTGGAGCCGGCGGCCGGGCCGAGGGCCCAGTCGGTGAGGGCCATGGAGTCCATGTAGCGCTCCTCGTCGTTCAGCAGGACACCGATGATCGTCTTGCCGTTGCGGGTGACGGAGAAGACGAGGCACTTGCCGGCGGCGGTGGTCGTGCCGGTCTTCACGCCGATCGCGCCCGGAACGCCGTAGCCGGTCGGCCGAGGCTGGACCAGCAGGTTGGTGTTGCTCCAGGCGGCGACGGCGGAGGTGCCGCCGGTGCTGTAGGTGGTGGTCTTCACCAGCGTCTGGAACAGCGGGTCGGCCATCGCCTGCCGGGTGAGCGTGGCCAGGTCGCGCGGGCTGGCCAGGTTCTTGCCGGTCGACGAGATGCCGTCGAACGAGTCGAAGACGGTGTTCGCCATGCCGAGTTCCTTGGCCTTGGCGTTCATCTTCGCGATGAAGTCCGCCGTGCGGGCCGCCATGGTCGTACCCGTGCCGAAGGTGTCCGCGAGGGCGTACGCGGCGTCGCAGCCCGACGGCAGCATCATCCCGTACAGCAGCTGACGGACCGTCGGGGTCGCCCCGGCCTTGAGCTGGGCCGAGCTCGCTCCCTGGACGTAGACGTAGTCCAGGTACTCCTGCTTGACCGTGACCTTCTGGTCGAGGTTGAGGTTCGGCAGGGAGGTGACCACCAGGGCGGTCATGATCTTCGTGGTGCTCGCCATGGGGCGCTTGGTATCGGCGTCCTTGGCGGTGAGCGTGGCCCCGTTGGTGCCGTCGATCACGATGGCGCCGGCCGCGGTGAGCGCCGGGACGGGTGCGGCCTGGGCGGGGGACGTGGCCGCGAGCAGGGCGCCGGCGGCGATGGTCACCGCGAGCGTGCCCCGGGCGCGCCGCATCAGGTTGGAGATCACTTCAGTCCTTGATCGTGTGTAAGACCCCGGACGGGAGGCGCCGTGGAGGCGTCTCCCGTCCGGGAGAGTGCATGACCGGATTCCGTCGTCGGCGTCAGCCGGAGCCGCCGGAATCGGGTGGGTGGGGGGTGTGCGAACAGGACGGAGGTCCCGTCGCCCGGTCCGCCGCCGCGCCGCCGGGAGCGTCCCGGCCACGTGCGACGGAGGGTCGGTGGGCGTGTGGGTCAGGGCTGGACGCCCTCGAAGGTGCCGTTGCCCCGGCCGCGGTGGAAGGTCATCTTGGTGCCCTTCCAGCTGACGATGTCGATCTTGCCGTCGCCGTCGACGTCCCCGGTGACGATCTTCAGGTCGGTCCAGGTGCCGGCCGCGGCCAGACCGCCGGAGTCCAGGGTCCCGGAGGCGTTGCCGGTCCAGCGGACCAGGGCGCCGTTCTCCCAGACGCCCACGACGTCGTCACGGCCGTCGCCGTTGAAGTCACCGGTGCCGAGGATGATGACGCTGTTGAAGGAGGTGTCGGGCCAGATCTTCTTGCCACCGTTGAAGTCGAGCTGACCGTTCGTACCGACCTTGTAGGCGTACAGATCGCCGTTGGGGCGGGTCGCGAGGACGCCGTCCTTGGGGCTGGAGGGGTCGACCTTGTAGCGGGTGAGGTGCTTGAGCTGCGCCCAGGTGGCGTTCTGGGGGCTCAGGGTGACCGTGGTGGCGAAGGTGCCGTCGCCCTTGCCGGCGTGCAGGAGGATGCGGTCGCTCTCCCAGACGGCGGCGATGTCGCGCTTGCCGTCGCCGTTGAAGTCACCGGCGAAGATGCGCTGGACCGTCTTCCACACACCGGGGGTGCCGACGGCGGTCGGGGTCGGCTCGAAGGTGCCGTCGGCGCGGCCGCGGTAGACCTGGAGGGTGCCGTTCTTGTCGACGGCGGCCAGATCGGCCTTCCCGTCCCCGTTGAAGTCCGCCAGGGCGCGGTTGTCCGTGAGGTTGCTCGTGTCGGGTCCTGGCACTACGACGTTGCTTTTGATCCACTGACCAAGGTCGTCGACGCGGACGTCGTAGACGCCGGCGGTGGTGTTGGCTGCGTCAAGGCAGCCGGTCTGGCCGGAGCGGGCGGTGATGCCGACGAGAACCGGCTTGCCTGCGTCCATCCGGACGGTCGGGCCGCCTGCGTCGCCCTGGCAGACGGTGGCGTCAGACGGGTCCTTGGGTGCGAGGAGAACGCCGGTGGCGTCGGAGGCGCCCGTGGTGAAAGTCGCCGAGTGGAGCTTGGAGGGTATCCAGTCCGTCTTCGTACGGCCGAATCCTGCGACGGTGACGTCCTGGCCGACAGACGGAGGAGCAGTGGACAGCGCGACCGCGGTGACAGTGGAGGCGGGCTTGTCCAGGCGGGCCAGGACAAGGTCGCGGTCAGCGTGTGGGACGAGTTCGACAACGTCAGTGGTGTGGCCGCCGGAGGTGGTCAGGTCAGTGCGGCCGACGGTGACGGTCGTCTTCTCCTTGGGCATCCCCGCCATCACGGTGCTGGTGTCGGCGGGGTTGTCCGCGAAGCAGTGCTTCGCGGTGAGGACCCAGCGGGGGTCGACGAGGGTGGCGGTGCAGGACCGCTTGCCCTCACCGATGGCGATCTTTCCGGTGAACGCGAGAGTGCTGTCGCCGGTGGGCGCGGGAGGATTGGTGTTGTCGCCGGTGACGCGGAGCTCGATCAGGGTGGACTTCACCCGGTCCGAGGTCGCCTCGCCGTAGCCGGTGAAGTCGTTGGCGGGGGCGTCGATGACGGTCTTGGTGCCGTTGGCCTCGATGGTCGTCTTGACCGGGTAGGCCCCGGTCCAGATCCCGAACGCGGACGGCAGTTCAAGGGAGAGGTAGGCGGGCTTCGACTTGACGTCGAAGCAGTAGTCCTTCAGGCCACGGGTGTTGACCGTCATGTCCTGAGTGCCGTCACACGCCTGCAGCATCAGGTTGCCGTCACCGCGCTTGAGCGTGACGCCCTTCTCCGCCTGGATGGCCGCCGCGCCGGGGTAGGAGAAGTCCTCCACCGCGTACGACATCGTGTCCACGCCCGGCAGGGCAGGGTCAGCGCTCGCCGCAGGCGCGGCCGCGAGGGACAAGGCAGTCAGTGCGAGCGCTGACGGAATATTCACTATCAGATATCTGCGCGCGCGGGATGCAGCCATTACAGACCTTTCAAAGAGATCGGGATACGGGAGCGCAAGCACCCGTAAATTTTCCCAAGCAAGCTAACCACAGCCAAGATCAAACCTACGTCGAATGGTCGATGATCTACATCTCAAAAAAACTTTGTTTTGAAGTACAACCATCGGCACTGCTGAGTGGTAGTCAGGTGGGCGGCCCTTGCCGCGCCCGGATCTGCCCCCCGAAGGCCCCGCTCATGGCTGAGATCGTGTGGCTGAAAGTCCAGGTCACGGGCTTGGTCGGACGGTGGGGAGGGGGGTGACGGAGGTCTGTCGCAGCTGTACGATCTTCCGGACCGAGCCCCTCTCGAACGGCATGACAGGTGGCCTTCAGGCACTTGCATCGCAACCCAGAGTTCCGACCAATTAATTTCCTTGGGTTAACTCCATGCCATCTCGAAGGGCTTAAGTTCGATATTTTCAAAGGGGGCGTCGCGTGAGGCGGCGAATATCCTCCCGGCCATTTGATTCGGGAGAATTGAAAAGATTTTCTGGGCGCAACTTCGCCCTTCGGGGGCTTCTTGCGGTCGGCCTGCTGTCCGGACTGCTGGGTACGCCTGCGGCAGCGGCCGCGGAAGCCCCACCCCTGTCGCCGCAGGAGGTGCGGAGGCAGATCGTCACCTTCTGGGAGACCGGCGGCCCGGGCATCAAGGAGGCCGCCGAGCAGGCGCTGCTGGGCGGGCCGGAGGCGATCAAGAAGTTCCTGGACGAAGCCGGCTCCATCGAGCACGACGACAACCGGGTCGATGCAGCCCGGATGGCCATGGCCGGAGGCCCCGCTGTCCGCCAAGCCGCCAAGGACGCCATGCTCGGCTCGCCCGCCAGCCTGCAGACGTTCCTGCTGTACGGCTACGAGACTCCGCTGGATGACGACCGCAGAGTCGACATCGCACGGATCGTCACCTACGGCGGACCCGGCGTCCGTGAAGCCGGCAAGGCAGCATTGCAGGGCACCTTCGCCGACCGCGAGGAGTTCTTGAACTCCGGCCAGTACGCGGCCCAGCAGGACGACAACCGGGTGGACGTGGCCCGGATGACGAACACCGGCGGCCCGAACGTCAGGGCGGCGGCGAAGGCCGCGCTGAAGGGCACACCCGAGGACATCGTCGAGTTCCTCGAGGTCGGACAGTTCACCGCCCGCAGCCGTGACCAAGTGCACGCCTCGATCGAAGAGCTGACCGAGCAGGCCAAGCAGGCCGGAAGGCAGGCAGAGGCCGCGACCAAGCTGGCTGAGGAGGCCTCCGCCAAGGCCGTCACTGCGGCAGAGCTAGCCAAGAACGCGGCCCAGAACGCCGCCCGTGAGACTCAAGCCGCCAAAACTGACACGCAGCGCGCCGCCGTCAAGGCCAGGCAGGCTGCCGACGCCGCCCGGGCCGCAGCCTCCGCCTCGCAGGAGGCGATCGGCTCGGCCAATGCCGCCAACCGCGCCGCACGCCGCGCCGCGTTGGCTGCGGCCCAGACCGCCTCGGCCGCCGCCGCTGCCGCTGACGCGGCCAACAGGGCCTACAACGCCGCGATCGCCGCGGCTGGAAACGCCGGCCAGGCCGAAGGCGCCCGGGCTGCTGCCGCCACCGCTCGTGCCGCAGCACAGTTCGCACGGCAGTCCGCCGCTGCGGCGGACTCCGCTGGCAGGGCCTCCGCAGCTGCTGGCGTGGCGTCCACCGCGGCCAAGGGCGCGGCGGCGAACGCCGACGCCGCCGCAGCTGCTGCCGAGGAGGCGAACGGATACGCCGACCAGGCGGGCGTCCACTCGGACGAGGCCCGCCAGGCCGCAGGTGAGGCACGACGTCACGCCAACGCCGCGCGTGCCGCCGCCGACCGCTCGAGCGCCCTGGCAAGCCGCTCGGCGAGCGCGGCCTACAGCGCGAAAGACTCCGCGAACTCCGCAGCCACGCACGCAGAGAACGCCGCAGACTTCGCCGAGGAAGCGGCCCGCCAGGCCGGCAACGCCGCCACCTACGCTGACCAGGCCAAGAAAAACGCCGACGCTGCCAAGACGGCGGCCGAGACAGCAACGGCCGCGGTGAAGAAGGCCCGGGAGGTCTTCGACCTCGCTAACGAGACCGAAGCCGCCGACCTGGCCACCCGCACCGACGCCGCCATCGAGCGCGCCCGCTCGGCGAAGTCCGCCAGCGACCAGGCCGTCTCCGCCTCAGCCGCCTCCCAGGTCAACGCCCTGGGGCTGCAGGACACCGCTACCCTCCTCGCTCAGGAAGCGGACCGGCCCGACGGCGACGCCGCCTCTATGGCGAAGAAGGGCCGCGAGCTGGCCATACAGGCGATGAAGTTCCTCGGCCCCTGGCACCAGGAAGCCGCCGCCCGCGCACTCGCAGGCACTGACCAAGACGTCCTGGACTACCTGCGCACCCGCTGGAAGGAAGCCGAGCAGCAGGACGTGCGCCAGCGCGTCCTCAACCTCAGCACGCAGAGCCCCTACGCCGGGGTACGTGCCGCGGCCGTCGAGGCCCTCAAGGGCGCGCCCGAGCAGATCCAAGGGTTCTACAACACCGGCCAGTACGCCGCAGGCGCCGACGACATGAAGGTCGACGTCGCCCGGCTGACGAACACTGGTGGTCCCGGTGTCAAGGAGGGTGCCAAGGCTGCCCTCGCCGACGGCACCGGCAAGGCCCTCGCGACCTTCCTCCAGATCAACCAGTACACGCAGCGCCTTGATGACGAGAGGGTCATCGCCGCCCAGCTCGCCACCGCGGGCGGGGCCGAGGTCAGGGCCGCCGCCAAGATCGCCCTGGCCGGACCGGCCAACCAGATACACGAGTTCGTCGCCACCGGCCAGTACATGGCCCAGCGCAAGGACGACCTCGCAGACCACCACAAGAACCAGATCGAAACGCTCCTCGCCGAAGGCGACGAGGTCGCCGCCAAGGCACAGGAGAACCGCTGGAAGGCCGCCGAAGCAGCCTTCAGGGCCAAGCAGGCCGCCTCGGAGGCCAACGACGCAGCCGTCCAGGCCCAGCAGTCCGCCAACCAGGCAGCCGGATACGCCGCCTCCGCGAAGGCCTCGGCCGACAAGGCCGCCGCAAGCGCCACCGCGGCCGCGAACTCAGCCGCCACAGCACGCGGGGCCGCCAGCCGTGCCGAAGCCGACGCCTCCGCAGCGGAAGGCTCTGCGGCCCAGGCCGAGTTCTCCGCCAGCTATGCTCGCCAGTCCGCCCACGAGGCGAACAAGTCAGCAGACGAGGCACGTGCCTCCGCGACTGCCGCCGGCAGGAGCAAGGACGCAGCTGAGGCCGAGGCCCAGCAGGCCTGGACCGCTGTATTGATCCTCCGGGAAAGGGAAGAAGCCGAAGCGCGCCGCCAGGCCGAAGAAGAGCGCAAGCGGCAACAGCAGATCAAGCCGAAGCGGATCTGCACTCCGCACCCCACCCGCGAGACCATGGCCCCGATCATGGCCTGCGTGCGGGACCCGGAGAACTCCGAGATCCGCATGCCCGAGATCGACCCCACACTCCGCGAAATCGTATGGGAGCTCACAGGCCTCAACGACATTAAGGACTGCATAAAGAACCCAACACTCTTCGGCTGCACCATGGCGGCTGCTGGTGTCCTTCCGGTCGGCAAGCTGAAGCTGCTGTCCAAGGTCGACGACGCGATCGACGGCATTCGGAGCATGCGCGCGTTCCGGCGGACCCCCGACTGCCTCAAGATAAAGGCCCCGCACAGCTTCCCCGCCGGCACGCAGGTATTGATGGCCGACGGCACCCGCCGTGCCATCGAGCAAATCCAAGTCGGCGAGCTTGTCACCGCCACCAACCCCGCCACTGGGGCCACCGCCCCACAGCCGGTCACCCAGACCATCGCCACCCCCGACGACCGGGACTTCACCGACGTCACCCTGACCGACGGCTCCGGCCTGACCTCCACCGACCACCACCCGTACTGGGTAGAAAACCGCAAGCGCTGGGTCGACGCCGTCGACCTCCGCATCGGCGACGCGCTGCGCACCCCAGTCGGCACCGCGATCCAGATCGGCCAGACCAGCCACTGGAAGGGCATCCAGCCCGCCTACGACCTCACTGTCGACTCCACCCACACCTACTACGTCAGCACCGGCACCACCGACGTCCTCGTCCACAACACGGATGGAGTTCCGTGCCCTGATTGGGCGGCGGGCGTAATAGATGAAATCAAGAACGAATGGGAAACCACAGGAGTTGTACGTGACGCCGCCGGAAAGGTAATACCAGGACTCAAAGGCAAGGTCGTAAGCGCGAAGGACGCAGATTCGGATGCAGTATTCTCCTTCCTGAAGGAGATAAAGTACCCGATGCACTCCAAGCAGACGGCTGTATGGGGGCAGACTCACGCGGAACCCAAGATTGCCCTAGACATGATCAAGAACGGCATCAAGGATGTTACAGTGGTGATCAACAACAACAAGGGGGTATGCACCGGGCGCGACAGTTGCACACAACTCGTGGAAGCTATGCTTCCCGAAGGCTATACCATGAATGTATGTCACCCGGGGTCCGAAATCATGACCAAGTTGACTGGAAGGCGGAAAATCGGATGATCGTCGAAGCGTCAATCGACGGTGAAACGCTGAGGGTGGACTCGGAAGGTGAAATCGTAAAGCTCATTGCGCGCATTATGTCTGATCTGAAGTCTGAACTTCCTGCCGCAGTTGGCATCGACCCCGGTACCACGGCATCTATGCACGTTTTCGATGTTTCCAACGAAGCTCAAATGCCTCCGTACGCCGAAAACTCAATCCGCGTGGGAGTCAACAAGGCAACGGGATACGGCGGCATAGTCTGGTGGGGGCCAGAGGTGGATGGCCAGCCCAACGAACATTACTGGGTAACCGACAACGACAGCCCTCCAGATTTCGACCCACGAGTTACGTCAGATCAATGCTTCCCCCTCTGGTATGACCGGCGGAGTGCAATTGCAGTGACGGACGTCGAGCAGGCGCTTTGGGAGTTCTGCACCAGCAAGGGAATGCGGCCCACAGCGGTCAGATGGGTTCCAGCCGACCCCAGCGGGCAGCGTCTATAGTGCCCGAGTGGTCGACAACCCCGATCAGGAATCATCGACTGGTATCGGACCCTGGTGGCCTGGAACGCTATCCAACGAGCGTTGCCCTCCTCCTGTATTAGGTGCGCAAAGTGCTGGAGAAATTCATGCTAGATCGAACTGGATCATGGCCTGATTCGACCAGTTGGGCCAAGGCTGACCCTAAATTGATATAGACCTGGAAGGCTGCCTTGCGTTTTCGCAAGGCAGCCTTCGCCAACTCCCCCTTAATTCCTCGAATTACGTGGCGATTGGCACGATTGCGCCCGAGGGGCACAAGGCGCGTGCGCTACCCAAGTTTTGACCGATAAAATAAAGAGCCCGATACGATGATCCTGTACGTCCATATCGAAGAATCCGACGTTCTCGCTGATGACCCCGCCGCAACCGGGGCGGTGAATCGCGTGCTGACTGAGCAGATCAGCAGTCTCGGCTGCGATACTGCCTCATTCCTCTACAGGGAGGAGGCCAATCTGTCACGCACGGAAGCTTCACTTACCGTATCGGTGAACCATGAAAACGGATATGGCGGCCTTGCGTGGTTTGCTGACGGAAACACGGCCAAGCGCTTGATGAACACCCGGGGTGAAGAGTTCGCTGATTCGATCTGGGTCTCCATGAACCCCGCTCCTCCAGAGTTCGATCCGGAGATTCTTAGCGACCCCTGGGTGCCAACATACATTCATCGAACCAGCGCTCTCCCGATCCCGATGCTACGTGCAGCTTTGGAAGAGTTCTGCAAGGCCGGGACCGGCGATCGACCGGAATGCGTCAATTGGGTGGAAGGTAACTTCAATGGGACACTTCTCAATCCTCCGATTGAATAGCTTGAATCCTGCGGCCTGAGTTAGATGCGGGGCACCGCCTCGGTGGCGGTGCCCCGCTTGGGTGTCTACCGCTGCCTTCTACCGGCAGGTCCTGGCGGTGGCGCGGGAGCTGCTGGTACCGCTGCCCGGCCGTGCTGCCCGCGTCCTTGAGCTGGCCGCTCTCCAGGATCCGGGCGAGAAGAACGCGGTGGAGCTGGCCAGTTGGGCGGACCCGCGCGCGACCGGCTACTTCTTCCGCTCCGGTCCGGGCCCGGCCTGGCTTGAAGTCCTGGACGAGCACGCCGGACACCTCCTGCTGGCCGACGGAGCGACCGGTGGGTGGCCGGCTGCTCCGTTCCTCGAGCACCTGACCACCGCCGACCCGCAGGCGGCCCGGGCGTGGCTCGCCGGCCACGCCGCCGAACTCGCCGCCGCAGGTCCCGACGCGCTGGACGCGCTGCTGTCCCTGGCCCTGGCCGGCGCCCTCACCCCCAAGACCGTCCGGCAGCTCATGCCGCACTTCACCCCAGCGAATCCTGTGCCACACCTACGGCCGGGGCAGGGACCAGCACATCCCCGTCCCAGGCTGGCCCTACTCGATCGTCTGCGCACTTGAGACAGGCCGTAGCTCATGGACCGCAGCCCTGGATGCCCGGCGCCTGGCGCCGGGGGACGACACCGCCACGGTCACCGCCCTACAACTGCGCGACCTGGTCGAGCGGCTGATGACCGCAGGCCAGTGGCAGGTGGATGACCCGGACATCCTCATCATCGCGGACGCCGGATACGACGCACCCCACCTCGCTTTCCTGCTGAAGGATCTGCAGGTGCTGGCCCGGATGGGCTCGGACTGTGTCCTGCGCCGGCCGGAGCCGCCGCGGGAGCCCCACACCAGGGGCCGGCCGCCCCGGCACTGCGACGAGTTCGTCTTCGGCCAGCCCGACACGTGGGGCACCCCGGGCACCGAAACCGTCACCGACACAGGCCTCTACGGCACCGCCACCACCTGCTCCTGGGACCGGCTCCACCCCAAGCTCACCCACCGCTCGTCCTGGCCGCGGCCGACGGCACCCTCCCCATCATCGAAGGGACCGTGATCCGTCTGGACATCGGGCATCTGCCCAGCGGAGCCACCCCGAAGCCGGTCTGGCTGTGGCGGTCCGGAACCGACGCAGCGGACACCAACCGGCTCTGGCAGCCATCTCGCCTTCGGCGTCGGCCTGGGCGAGCAGGGCGGCGAAGACGCGGTCCCATGTGCCGTCGATCGCCCACATCCGCAGGCGGCTGTAGGCGCCCTTCCACGAGCCGAAGCGCTCGGGCAGGTCCATCCAGGGTGTGCCGGTGCGGAACTTGAACGCAATCGCGTCGATCACCTGCCGGCGGTCACGCCACCGCCCGCCCCGCCTTGGCTCCCGGTCTGGCAGCAACGGCTCGATCCGCGCCCACTGCGCGTCAGTCAACGACACATATCAACCAACGATCAGATGAATCCGAGAGAAACGGCCTAGCCGCGCCAGTCCCGGGCCGGCCCCCATGGGGGCCGGCCCGGGAACGGTGGCCCCGCGGCGGCACCCTGGGCGCCGGGTTGAGCGGGCTACCGGTCGTCCCGGTAGGCATCTGACGAGCGTCGGTTCCATGAACGAGCTGAGGACGGAAGGTGACCTGGCCTGTTGCAGGCTACTTGGCTCGATTACGTGGGGCGAATTCCCGTCAACCGCTTTGACTTCTGGAGGGCGCTACGGGGGATCCGATCTGTGTCGCCTGGCCTTGCCGCCGTTGCGATTTCGCGCCGGAACAAGCAATTCCGGCCATCGAGATGCCGCCTACACTTCCAGCCTAGGTCGGCGCTGTGGGCGGCGGGGGTGATTTACCTGATCTTGACGCCGGGGTTGGACGCGTGATTGCATCAGCGGAGTGCCTGGATAACGGCTCCGTGGATCAATTCGATTGCGCTTCCAGGTGGGATCGGGTATCGAATCATCGGTCAAACCATTCCCGGGGGGATATGGAACTCACCATTCAGTCTGGCCTGCGTAAAATCGGTCAGCGTGTAGGTGCCGTTTCGCTCGGAGCCATGACCCTGCTGTCTTTGACGGCCGGGTCGGCCGATGCCGCCAGTTGGTCGAGCAGCATCTCTGGCGCTTACCCCGGCTTCGAGTCCCATCGTTGGTCTGATGCGGGCGGCAGCACGAACATACAGTTCACCAACTGCACCGATGGCACCGGAGCTACGAGCGCCGGCGTCACCCTGCGCAAGGATGTCGACTGGCAAGTGGACCCCACTTACACCACGGCTTCCTTTACCAGCTGCTTCGGCGGCTACAGCTAAAACCTCTTCGGGCAACTGGGGCGACCACGGCAGCGGTAGCTACTACTTCGCTGTGAACCTGGGCGCAACGTACAGCGATCTGGACGTTCGGGCCCTCACCGTCACTTACTGAGAAAACTCCGAAAAATTCGGCACAGCGGCAGAGTCCGCTACGAGCAGCAGTCGATCGCGTCGTGGCCGTCTTCTCCGCTAGGAGCGCAAGCATCATGAAATCGATGCGTCTTTCCGTCCTGCGTGAATCCGGCCGTCGGACGGCCGTGGTAGGCCTGGGCATTGCTACTGTCGTCGGTCTGGCCGCGAGCCCGGCTCAGGCGTCGAGCTGGTCGAGCACCCTAGTTGGCGCGCGCGCCGGGTTCGAGTCTCACCGCTGGTACGACCTCGGTGGCTCAACGAACATCACGTTCACCGACTGCAACAGCGACGTCCAGGTGGCCAACGTCACCCTGCGCAAGGATGTCGACTGGGAAGTGGACCCCACTTACACCACGGCTTCCTTCACCAACTGCTTCAACGGCACCTACGCGACCTCTTCGGGCAACTGGGGCGACCACGGCGAAGGTAGCTACTACTTTGCCGTGAACTCCGTTTCTTCGGCGACGCTTTCGGTCAGGACGCTGACCGTCAACTACTGATCCACTCCCTGTGCGGGCGGGAGACTCTCCCGCCCGCACAGGGTTTTACCCAGCGCACTTGAGGTCTGCATGCCCCTTCTCTACCAATACTGTACGTTTCGCTACAGTCCCCGCTCACGCCCCGTACTGAACGGGCTCGATCTGACGCTCGCTCCAGGTCATACCGTCCTCCTCGGTCCCAACGGCGCTGGGAAGAGCACACTCCTATCGCTCGGTGCCGGCGCGCTCAAGCCGGGCTCGGGGAGAGTGAGCCTCGGCCGCTTCTCCGCCAGTCGTTCCCGGGACGCGCGCGCCTACCGGCGCAAGGTCTCATGGCTACCGCAACGGCCCGGCTTCCTGTCAGGGCTGACCGCTCGCGAGCACGTGGCATACATCGGCTGGCTCAAGGGAATGAGGGAGCGTGACGCCTGGACCGCTGCCCCCGCAGCGATAGATCGCGTCGGGCTGGCCGACAAGCTGAACGAGCGAATCAAGACGCTCTCCGGCGGTCAGCAGCAGCGTGTAGCCATCGCTGGCGCCCTCGTCCACGAAGCCGAGGTACTGCTCTTGGACGAGCCCACCGTGGGCCTCGACCCGCACCAGCGCCGCCGCTTCCTCGACCTGCTGGTGTCCCTCCGCGGCACTATGCACGTCGTCGTCTCCACCCACGACATCGGCGACCTCGATCAGGCCTTCGACGAGGTGGTCGTCCTCGAGTCGGGCAGGGTGAGGTTCCAGGGTCCGGTTTCGCTGTTCGACAGTTACGCCGCGCACGACTGTGCGCCGGGTCGTCGGCTGGAGAGCGCGTACGCGTCTCTGCTGGAGGCCACGGAATGATCACCTGGGCCAACCTTCGTGCCTCGGCCGCCCCCTGGGTAGTGCTGCCCGCCCTCGTCTATTCGGGCCTGTACATCACCGGCAATCGCATCACCGTGCCGACGGCCTACGGCGTCGAGGCCGGTGAGACCGTCGCGCAGTCCTTGCCGGTCGTAGTCGGTGCCGTTGCCGCGGCCGCAGCGTGGGAGGCCGGACGGCACTGGAGACTCGGCGCGTTCCCGACCACAGCCGCACGCGGTGCGCTGCGCCAGTTCGTCTGGGCCGTCACACCCGTCCTCGTACTGCAGGCAGTGCTCCTTGTCGCTTCCTTCCTGCTGGCCACAAATACGGTCGGGACTCTGCCGAGCGGCACCGGCGGCTGGCTGGGAGTCGCCCATGCTGTTGTGCTTCCGCTCGGATGGACAGCCATCGGATGGCGGCTTGGCCATATCCTTCCCCGCAGCCTGGCCGCCCCCATCGCGGGCATCGGCGGCTGGATGTTCCTTTCATTCCCGCAGGGGATGTCGAACCCATGGCTGCGGCACCTGGGCGGATTCATCGACGGATTCTCCTCCCCGACCGACACGCGATCGCCGCTCGCGTACCTGATTCCCTGGGCGGTGCTCTGCGGTCTAGCACTCGCGTTCTGGCTTCCCGTGCTGGTACGACGACGGATTTCCGCGATCTCCTTCGGGATGGCTCTCGTGATCGCCACGATCTTGCTTGGGCGGAGCGCGGTCTCGGACTGGGGCTACTTCCGCCCCTCCGACGCGCGGGTCGTCACCCCAGCCTGTGCCGGCGAGGCACCCCGAGTGTGCCTCCCGCCCGAGTACGCCTCCTACGCGGAGGGGATCCGCAGGGACCTCACGGAGCCGCTGGCCAAGTTGCGCGCCGTCGGCGTTCCACTGCCCGGTGAACTGCTCCTGGCCTCATCGAAGGAGCCGCTGAAGCCCGGAGTCTGGCCGCTGATCTGGTCACTGCCGCTCGCCAATGGACAGAAGGACCCTGACTCCTTCCGTGCCGACCTTGCGGAATCTGCCGTCACCGGCACCGCTGTGAACGCCGGGGTCGTTCCCTGCCGCCGCCCCGGTTCCATGCCTGCGGCCTGGGCCACCCTCGTCGTCGGCGTGAACGAGGAGAACGTCCGCAGCGCGATGCCGCCCGCGGCCTGGCAGGAGATTACGAAGATCCGCACCATCCCCAAGGAGAAGCAGGTCGCGTGGTTCACCGAGGCAGCGCGGGCACAGAAACACTGCGGAGCGCGCTCGTGAAGCTGTACGTGATGTCGGTGAGGCGCTGGTGGGCCCTCGTCCCCGCAGTGCTTGCGCTCACGGTGGTCACCTGGCTGATCGGGGCCAGCCCAGTGCCCGTTCCCAGCATGCTGGGGGGCGGAGGATTGGCCCAGATCAAGCATTTCGTGCCGATGATCGTCAGCGTCGCTGCCATGTACTGCTTGGATCGGCGGATGACGGAAGCGGAGCTGACAGCAGTCGTGCCAGTCCGCAGTCTGGACCGAGCGGCCGTGTCAGCAGGCGCGGTGCTCCTACTCGCCACCACACCCGCTATTGGACTGGACGTAGCCCGCAACACCCTTCTCATCCTGGCTCTGGCCTTGGTGGTACGGCGGATCGCGAACGAGGCCACGGCCGTGGCTGCTGGACTGCTGTACATCATCGGCAATGTCATGCTCGGACAACCGCCCGACTCACTCGGACATCGCCTCGGTTCTTGGTGGGCGCTTCCCCTCTACCCGGCCCGGAGCACCGTCGCCCTTGTCATCGTTGCAGTCCTGTTTGCCGGTGCGCTCGCCTGGGGCCTTGCGCCCCGCTCGCGCACGCGCTGAAACTCATGCCAGGCGGGGCGGAGAGGATGCGGACCCGACTTGTGAATGAGCGAGCGAATGGCACTGGATGGGCGTCAGCTCAGGGTCTGTGGCTAAGGGGCTTCCCGTCCCGGGCGCAGGACGTCGGCGTAGATCCGGGCCCGGACACCGGGCTCGCCAGGGTCCCGTCGCATCGGGACGATGCCGGAGGTTGCCCAGCGTTCTTCCAGCGCGCTCATGACGGCCCGGACGGTGTCCTCGTCCCCGCCGGTGATGTCGAGCAAGACTAGTGCTGTGACCGGAAAGGTCCACCGGGTCCGATCGTGTGATGGCAGGATCGACTCGTGGATCTTTCCGAGGGCCTGGCTGGATGGACTGATTGGGACGGTGCCGCCTTCGTGGTGGGCCGTTCGCTGGGGATCTTTGAGGAGTCTGTGACGTTCACCCAGGTCAAGTCGGTGTTCTGGACGGACAACCCGTTGGGGAGCGCTCTCCACGAGGTGCTTCTTCAGCTGGTCGCCGCGGGAGTACTGGAGCGGCGGGACGAACCGGACGAGCAGTTCCTATGGTCAGGGTGATGACGTCAGGCCGCGATCGGTAGTGGTCTGCCGCCCCAGCGGATGCCTCGTTCGCTGCGGATGCGTGCTCGTTCGCGTCGTTGGGCGGCCAGGACTTCGGGGTGGCGGGCGTTCTGGTTGCGCCAGCGCAGGTAGGCGTGCAGGGCCCGGGTCTGGACGGTGTGGTTGTGATGGTTCGAGTTGGCCAGGGTGAACTGCCGTAGCGGCCCGAAGTGGGCCTCGATGGGGTTGGCCCAGGACGCGTAGGTGGGTGTGAAGCACAGCTCGACCTTGTTGCGCGCCGCCCACCTGCGGATCTTCCAGTTCAGGTGGGCGGAGAGGTTGTCGAGGATCACGTAGATCGGGGCGCCGTCCGGCCGGGCGGCTCGGATCGACCGCAGGGCAGACCAGGTGTGGTCGATGCCCTTGCGGCGCCGGTTGACGCCCCACAGCTTGTCGTCGCCGACCGAGTAGCAGCCGTGGAAGTCGTCACTTCCAACCAACACAACGAGCAACCCGGTGAACCTATGCGGTCACAGCACTAGCAAGGTCGACGACGTTCAGTTGGACGACCTGGAGGTCGACCTGGAGTCGTGGTCGGCCGCCGGACTGGAATTCCTGGAGGCCTCGATCGCGTGAAGCCCAAGGACGTGGACGAAGTGGAGGAGTTCATGGCACGGGCCGAACGCAAGGAGCGGAGGCTCGAGGACGCGGTGCGGGAGCGCGGGATGGTGCTCTCCGAGCACCCGGAGAGCAAGACGCGCCGCGTTCTCACCGCGTTGGTGAAGGCGGGCGGTGGTCGGGGCTGAGGGCTGAGGGCCGATTCAGACGGCCATCACCTTCAGGTACTTGTCGAGCTCGGTGCGGGCCGCTTCGGCGACCTCCGTCAGGCGGGCTTCGAGGGTATGTTCGACGT
The DNA here is from genome assembly GCF_040684675.1 of Streptomyces sp. NPDC089915. Lineage (NCBI taxonomy): Bacteria > Bacillati > Actinomycetota > Actinomycetes > Kitasatosporales > Streptomycetaceae > Streptomyces > Streptomyces sp. NPDC089915. The sequence goes on from NZ_JBFBGN010000067.1 coordinate 16,101, forward strand.
TGACGGTGCCCTGCACGGTTTCCGTCTGGGACACGACGAACTGGCCCGTATCCGGGTCCTCCTTGAGGGTCACCCGCGCATCGCCGAAGACCGCGGTCCACCATGCGGGGGCGGGAGGGCCTGCTTCCTGGCCGGTCTCGGTGGCGGGGACAGCGGCGATGTCGAAGAACGGGTCCTTGAGCAGGCGGAAGACCAATTCGCGGGGGTCGTCGAGGCCACTGATCCAGGCGGCGAGGGACGGGTCCAAAAGGGCCTTGGTGCCGGTCTCGGTGCATCTGACGCCGATGGCTCCGGTTATTACGGCGGATTCGTAGGCGGCTTCCGCGGCGTCACCAGCGGGCCACGCTGCTCCGGGCGGCACGGCGGCGACGAACGACTCGAGCGTTCTTTTGAGGTCGACGTCCACATGCATGGTGAGACCGGTCGGCCCGGTGGCGAACTGTTCGGTGAGTACGTTGCGGACGAGGAAGGGGGGCGCGGACGCGTCTCGGAGGCTGGTCACGACCGCTTCGGCCGCGGCGGGACTGAAGGACACCAGGAAGGAGCTGCGGGTATGCGGGTCGATGCCGCCTCCGGGGCCGCCCTGGACGGTCATGAACAGCGGGCTGGTGCCGGTGGGGGGATGCTCGATCACGCAGGAGACGGCGCTGCCGGTGATCGGCACCATGCTCAGTTCGGGTGGGGGGTCCCCTGGTTGGTGGGCGAACAGGGGGGCGATGCGGGCGGGCGGATCGGGATGGTCCTGACTCATGAGCCTGTCGACGATCTGGGCTTCGGTGCCTGCCGGCAGGGCCGCTGTGCACGAGAAGGTGCAGGAACCGCCGAGGTAGACGGGCTGGGGCCCCACGGGGCCCTGGACCATGACGGTGGCCGAGAACTCGAGGTCGGCGGTGCCGGGTTGGGATGCGACAGTCAGCCGAGGGAGCCGGAAGTAGTAACGGGTCGGGGCGCCAGCGGCGGCCAGGTCGGTGTTGAGGGCGTCGGGCCAGATGGGAACGCTGAGGTCGTTGACGTCGATCACGAGCGAATCCGGGCCGAAGATCGGCCCTGCGGGGAGAGGGCTGTCCGACATGGCGCGAGCCTCCTTGTCAGTGGATGGTCGACGAGGTGACGACGAGGATGGGCTCGTCGACGAAGTCGTGTTTGACGGAGACGGTGCGCGGGTTGGACGTGGTGGTCAAGGTCAGCGAGACCGTGCTGTCCAGACCGGTGACGGCGGAGTCCACCGGGACCGAGACGTGGACGAAGTCGACGGTGTGGGACTGACTCAGTGTGAACGAGGGCGCGGAGACACCGGGGTTGGACGTGAGGATGATGTCGACCCGGATGGTGCCGATGCCCTCCGCCGCGAAGTCCAGCCCGGCGGCGTTTACGGTGAGCGGGTGCTGCACCTCCTGCACGGTGTGGGTGTGGAAGGCGAGGAACTTCAGCATCTGGGCCTTCGGTAGCGGGACGGCCACCTCCAGCGCGCGCGATACCGCGACCTCGGTGGCCGCTCCGACGCCCGGGAGGGTGGTCGTCTGCCGGGCGGCGAGGACCAGGCCGCCGAGGGAGACGACCGGCGCCGGCTCCTGGCCTTCACGGACATCGGCGCAGCTGAGGAGCTTGAGGTCGAGCGGCCCCTGGTTGACGGCCGTGGCGCTCGGGGGCGGTCCGGGCTGCGGGGTGGTCGCCAGGTCGTCGCCGTGCGCGGTGTGGCGCATATTCAGCAGCAGCGAGGTGCGGACGGGCTGGGGGAAGACGTCGTCTAGGCGGACCGCGATGCTGCCGAAGAGGGGCGGCGGTCCGGTCGCGGCGAGCTGTTGCAGGAACAGGTTGACGGTGGTGGTGGCCGGTGTGGGCCGGTCGTCGGCGATGTCGATGCCCACTTGGACGGCGGTGGCGTCACCGTCGGCGAAGGCCGCCCGACCGGCGGGGAAGCCGTCCAGCGTGGACGGAGTACGGGAGTCCAGGCCGCCGGGGAGGGCGACGCGCAAGGTGCGGCCGATGGCTTCCGGGATGCCGGGGACGTCCGCTCGCAGGCGGGCGAGGTCGATCGGGTCGGCCATGGGGGCGACGGTGAAGGTGAAGTGGAACCGGCAGCCGCTGAAGGAGGTGGGCGACTCGTCGACGATGGAGTCGCAGGAGGCGAGGGCGCCCTGTGCGGTGATGAGGACCCCGTAGTCGGCCGGTACGGCGATCACCGTGCCGCTTACCTGCCCGAAGAAGATGCGCCGGAGTGAGGGGTACTTCGTCGCGATGTCGCCTAGCGTCGTCAGTTCGCGGTACTCCGAGCGCTGTCCCGCGAAGGTGTTGAGGTCGTTGACGTCTATGATGGGCCTGGTCATCCCCTCGGCCGTGATCGTGAACCGGCTCCGGTAGGTGTCGGTGTTGAAGTCGACCCCGATCGGAAGGGTGCGGTGGAAGCGTGCCGTCGAGGGGAAGAAGACGTATCTTCTGGTGGTGTGGGACAGGACCGGTTCAAATTCGCCGCCGGGTGTGTTGCCGGCGTCGCCGAAGACCTGGAACTGGAATCCGTGGAAGATCGAGCCATGAACGGGGAATCCGGTGTCGGGTTCATTGACGAGGGTCGTCACGTAGCCGGAATAGGTCGGTTCAAAGTCCAGCCTCAGCTTGCCGCGCCGGGTGAGGTGCGTGTAGGTGGCCTCGACCAGCGAACCGGTCAGCTCGAAGGTGGCGATAAAACCGACCTCACCGGCGATCTTCGTGGCCCCCTTCACTTGATTCTCCTTGACCGTTCCGTCGTCCTGTGTGACGGGTACGATCAGGGTGACACCCGGGTCCAGATCCGGCACCTCATTCAGGCGGGACGCGCCCTCGTCGGAGGCGAGATGCTCCGGCACCTTCGTGTCCAGTCCCAGGGTCAGGACGGCGTGGTTGAACGGACCTCCGTCCGGGGCGGGGTCACCGTTCTGGTCGGCGTCGAAAGCGAAGTCCGGGTCCTCGTCGAACACGTCGGCGAACAAGGTGAATTCCGGTAGGTACCAGAGCCTTTCGATCGTGGGCCCGACCGAGTCGGCGATGAAGTCGCTTTCCAGGCGCGGCATCACCGTGACGTCCGCGGGCAGGTCGGCTTCGGAACTGGACACCGAGTTGACGTGGTCGCCGGTGCGCCCCACCAGCCAGTCCTTCGGTTCCGCCACGAGGAATTCATCGAATGCTTGTTCCATTTCAACCATTGGTGGCTCCCCAGGAGGGGCTCCGTCCGGGGCGCGGCCCCGGGCGGCGTGTGCGGCCGTGGTCACGCGGGCACGTGTGAGGCGGCGAGGACGTATCGGTTGATGGTGTCGAGCTTGTCCGGGGGCGCTGCCGGCATCGGGACGAAGAGCTGTCGTATGTACTTGATCCGCCCCTCTGCCAGGGGTACCCGGACCTGCTGGGGGGTCGAGTAGAAGACGGTCTCGTCGGTGAAGTTGGGCCCGTTCACCTCGACGTCCAAGGTGTAGCGAAGCTCGGTCTCGTGGACGTACTTGTCGGAGTACACCTCGAACAGCGCGTTCCGCACGTTGTCCTTGGTGATCACGATCGGAGCGAAGGTGTCCTCGCCGATGGACGGCGTGATCTGGATGACGACATTGGATGGGAGTGCGAGATTCGCGACCAGGAAGCGCACGAAGACGTAGCCGACGGCGCTGGCGGTCATGACCGGGGCGTGATCGGTGGTCAGCTCCTCCAGTTCGGCCACCGCCGGATCGTGCGGAGCGATCGCCGGCGAGAGGTTCACCCGGGGGTCCTGCCCGTCGAAGATCAGTTTCCGGCGCAGTTTCACCTGGTCCGACGGCCAGCCGTCGACGGGGGTGTCCAGGCGCAGGAAGGAGATGTTGACGAAGTCCTTGACCGAGTCTGGATCCCAGATGGCGGGCCGGACCGGACCGGTGGGCTGCGTCTCGCCCGGGACGTAGTGCTGTCCACTGGCCCGCATGGCCAGGTTGACGTGACCGTCCTCCGTCGGCCTCGAGAAGTCGGGGTAGCCGGCCTCCAGCTGGACCGCCATGAGGGGGTCCTTCAGCTCCGATCCATCGGGGAGCTTTTCGCTGAAGTTGATCCTGGCGAACCCTGCGACCTGCACCTTCTTGAAGAACTCGCCGATGTCGACGATGAACAGGTACTTGTTCAGATTGGCCCGTACGGCGGGCAACAGGTCGTTCAGGTTGCCGGTGACGGTCTGGCCCACGGACACCGTCTGGTCGAGGATCAGCGTCTGGCTGAGGTGGACACCTTGGCGGGCGTGCGTGGACTTGACCGACACGGACGAGCCGCCGAACAGCTCGCTGAACCAACCGCAGTCCGCCGTCGCCTTGGAGTCGGTCTTGGCCGGGTCGAAGTCGAAGATCTCGTGCTTGACCAGGTCGATCGCGGTCTTCCTCATCGTGTCCAGACTGTCTTCCACCCACTTCTTGGTGTTGGGGTCGAGCGGCACCCCGTTGTTCATCGTCATGTGGGTGGTGATGCCGCCAGTGGTCAGGCAGTTCTGGTAGGCGAACTCCGCCTTGAGCGAGTCGATCCCGAAGAAGCCGCCGGCCGAGACGGCGGCCGAGTACGAGTCGTACACCTTGTCGACGTCGACGTTCACCTCGATCGTGACGCCGTTGATGTAGAAGCTCTCCTGCAGCACGTTCTGGACGAGGAACGGCGGTGAGGCGCCCAGCTTCAGCGCGCTCGCGATCATGCCCGCGGCCGGGAGGTTGCAGCTGATCAGGAAGGAGCAGAGGCCCTGCGCCTCGATGCTGCCCTTGCCGCTGTGCTGGGCCGTCATGAGGATCTTGTTGGCCGTGACGGCCGGGTCTTGAACCGAGCACACCACGGTGCTGTCCGTAATCGGCACGATGCCGAGCGAAGGTTCGGGGTCGTTCTGCTGGAAGTTGAAGAAGGACTGTAGCCTCTGCGGGGTTTCGTGTTCCCGTTGCTTCAATTTCTCCAGCGCACCCGTGATCACGTTGGGCGGAATGCGGAACGTGGTGGTGAAGGAGCAGAACCCGCCTCCCAGTTCGGTTCCGGCCATTTCGGCGGGCGTGACGTTCGCCTCCTCCGACATGAGGCCCTTGAACAGGGTCATCTCAAAATTGAAATCGTCCGGTGAGTCGTGCTTCTTCGCGAGGAACACCTCCGCGGGCTGGAAGTAGTATTGAGTGGGAAGGCCTGCGTTGCGCAGTTCCGGATTGTGTGCATCCGGGTACACTTGGACCTGGAATTGCTTTCCGGTCTCGTCATTGACGGTCACGACGACGAAGTTGGGACCGAACAACGGACCGACTCCCGATACGAAATTGGTCATGATCGGATCCTCCTGCCGAGGCTGTGGAATGTCAGGCCTCTTCGAAGACCAGGTCTTCGGGTTGTTGCGTCATCCTCACCATGTCGCCGTTCGTGACCTCCACGACATGCTGTAGGCCGGTGTGCCGCTCGCCGGTGGACAGGACGGAGAACCGGTCCTGAACGCCGGCCAGGAAGGCCGGGTAGCACGACAGGGGCATGGCCAGGCGCAGGTAGTCCACCGTGCGGCGGAACAGCTTGGGGAGGATCACGACGTCATCCGTGAGCGAGGGCAGGCCGGTGATCTTCGCGCCGGTCGTGGTCACGTCGCTCCCCCACAGGCCTCGCCGAGCCTCCCGTGCCTCCTTGGCCGCGGCAGCCAGTTCCGTACGGAGCGTGGTGAACAGGCTGCGGTAGAACGTCGGGTACGTCAGCCCCTGCGTGAGCATGTGGTGGTTGACCGTCGTCCGCAGCACGGCGACGTCCACGTCGATGTCCATGCCGCTGGTGCCGGGCGGAACGCCGCTTCCGGCCAGGGCCACGCAGCGGCCGTGGACATCGGCACCCCGCGTGAGGATGAAGCCGGGAACGGTTTCCGGAGTGGCGGCGGTCACGGTCTCGTCCTGTTGCCTCTGGACATCGGTGAAGCCGAGCGCCTTCAGCAACTCGTCGCGTGCGGCGTCGGTGAACTGGAGCGGCTGGTGGTCGCGGGCCGGGCCGTAGTGGGTCTCCAGCGCGTCGATCGCGTCCAGGCGCAGCGTCGCGCGCCCCATCGTATTGTGCTCGACGGCCCGCCCGCCCCCTCCACCGACGAGACTCCACTCGGCCGGGTCGTCGGCCGTGAAGTGAACCGTGTCCCCGTCCGGCTGCGTCCCCTTGATTTCGTAGAACCCCTTGATGAGCAGCATGGGCATGGCGACTCCTCAGCAGTGGGACTGTGCGTACGTTGATCTCCGCTACACGGCGTCGCGGAAATCCCGGAAGTACTGCTGGACGAACGCGTTGAACGCCGTCTGGAGGTCCTGTTCCTCATCCAGGTCGGGATCGACTCCGTCGGGATCCGGACCGAATACGGCGTCGCCGAGGCCGTCGGGACTCATTTCGCTCAGGTCCGCGGCGGCCATGAGGTTGTTCAGGTGGGTCGTCTCCAGACCGGTCTCCGTGGCATCGCCGGGGGTCAGACTCCCCGCGCTGTCCTCCAGCCCGGTGCTTGTCTGGAAGTCCGAGAGCGCGCCGGCCGTTTCGTCGGTGAAGGAGCCGTCGACGGCAATGAGCGTTCCGTCCGTGCTGGCCCGCCAGTCATTGACCAGCGCTTGGATGTACTTGACGTCCTGCGGATCGTTTCCCCCGTCGGGTCCCACCGACCCGCCCATGGGGGAATTGAAGGCGAGGAGCGCCGGGGCGAGCACTCCGCCGCCGAAGATGACGACGGCCGCAGCGGCGAGGGCGGCGAGGGCGGCGATGATCGCCGAGACGATGATCGCTTTGGCCAGCGCCTCCAGCAGTTCGCCGTCCACCTCCACGCATATCTCGTAGACGATGAGGCCCTTCGCTATCGGCTGATCCGTCGCGCGCCTGTAGTGCAGGGAGACCTTGCAGGGGATGATGCCGAGATAGTTGCGTTGATAGAACGTGATGGACCGGTCGGGATCGAAAAGTTCTCCCTTTTCATACTTGGCGAACCCGGAGTTATTCTCGGCCAGGAAGTCCATCAGTGAAAGAAACGTCTCGATCTTGGCTCTTCCCGCCCGCCTGCCGGAGTCCGAGTTGGGTTTTATCTCGTAGAACTCCATACGAGTACCCGGCTCATGGGTGATGATGTCCGGCACCGCGAACCGCTCGTCCTCGTCATCGTCATCGTCGACAGGCTTCTTCCGGGCCTCGCACGAGCTCGAGACGAACCCCTCGTCCACCACCCCCGGCTGGCGGGTGGCAAGAAAACTCGCTAGGAATCGGCAGCGTGTCGTGTCGGACTGGTCATCGAAGAAGTCCGTCCCACTGCCGCCACGTTGGTACGGGTTACACCCGCCTTTGCTGAAGCAGTATTCCAGCCTGACGACCCATTCGACGACGTGCCCGACTTTGCCGGCCGCCCAACGGGGAGCGCCGGCCACGCGAGGTGTTGTGCAGAACTTTGCCACGGGAGTCACCCCTCCGTGTGCGCATTGCCATTTCGATGCCGCGTCATGATGCCCGGCGGCGAGTGACGCGTGCTGGCACAATGGCCTGTTCTCAGCATACCTCGTTCGCCGCGGAACGCAGCCCGCGAATTTCATGGACGGATGAACAATTGGCCTGTCAACTAACGGGATTGGAGGTTTCGACCGAGGCCAGCGCCGCGGACGCGATGCCGGCCAGCGTGAGCGCGAGGGCCCGGTCGGAATCGCGCAGGTTTCGATTCCACGGCTCACGGTACTGGTCCTTGACGTCGAGGCGACGTCGCTTCCGCTGCTCGCTGGGCTGTCGCGCGCCGAACACGACAAGGCCGAGCCGCTCTTCGACGAGGTACTGGCCGAGCCGGACTGACCACAAGCCTTCCCGCCGATGACACCGGCATCCCCTGGGAGGCGGCACGCTGGGAGCTCGTGCACTGGTGGCTCCGGCTGATCGCCAACGGGAGTCTGGAACCCGGGGCCGGCGGTGACGTGAGCACGTACGAGGGCTGGGGCGCACTGGCCCGGCCCCCGTCGCTTCGGCCGCTGGCCGACCAGGTGGATACGTACAACAGCTGGGGGGGCGATCCAGCACGGCACACGCGATCGGCTGTCCCGAGCGATCGTCGAAGGGCCTGTCGTACGCGGATGAACGCGGCGTTCCCGCCCGCAGATCCGGGCCCGGCAGCTACGCGAGCACGCGTTCCGGCTGGGGTTGCTTCGGTTTGGCGGACATCCGAGATCCGGGCTCATGCCCGGGGAGGGATGTCCATGATGGAGAACGTGCCGAAGAGGAAGCCGCGACCGAGGCGGCAGTTCACAGCGGATTTCAAGGCCGAGATCGTGCATCTGTGTCTGCGTGGGGCCCGGTCGCCGGAGCGGGCGAGCATGAGCCCCTGATGTAGTTGGAGGCGGGTGGCGAAGCGGGGCAGGCTCGGGGAGAGTTCGGCCGGCGCGTGGTCCTGGGCGTCGGTGGCGGCGTGTTCTTCGCCGAGGCGGGCCAGGAGCAGGGACCGGAAGGCGTTGAGGTGCCACCAGGGGACGGCGTAGTCGGAGGTCTGCTCGTACGACTCCGCCATGTCGAAGCCAGGCGGCCTTGGCTTCGGGGCTCGGGCGGGGCTGTGCCAGCGGAGTTCCGCGAGCCCTGCGCAACCCCCGCCGCCCCGGCCCCGAAGCCTGTTGCCGCCCCGGTGGTCGCCGAGGAGGCGGGCCATTGCGTCTACTGCATTACCGCCGCCGAGTTCTCGGCCCGCTGCCACCGGGCCGCTCTCGAAGGCCGGTGGAAGTCCTGCATGAACTCTGTGAAGTCGATCACCAGCAGGACGGTACTCGTGGCCGCTCTTGGCAGAGTTGCCGGTCCGACTCGGTCGGCCGCCTGATGGCCTACGCCGCAGCGGTGACGGCTGCTCGCGCCCTGGCGGCTGCCTGCGCGATCAGGTCTGCGGCATGTTTGACCTCGGCGGGGGTGGTGGTCCGTCCGATTCCGAGGCGGAGGGTTCGGCGTGCCTGCGTGTGGTCGAGTCCGATGGCGGTGAGGACGTGGGAGGGGGCGCTGGTGCCGGTGTCGCAGGCGGATCCGGTGGAGGCGGCGATGTCGGGGAGGTGGTCGAGGATGTCTGCGGCTTCGACGTCCGGGAGGGTGATGCTGAGGGTGCCGGGGAGTCGCCGGGTTGGGTGGCCGTTGACGCTGGAGCCGGGGATCGCGGCGAGGAGCTGGTCCTGGAGGCGGTCGCGAAGGGCACGTATCTGGGTGGGGGCCGGGACGGTGTCGCTGGTGATGAGGTGGGCGGCGGCTCCGAAGCCGACGATCCCCGGCACGTTGAGGGTGCCTGCTCGAAGTCCGCGTTCCTGCCCGCCTCCGGTCTGCTGGGCGGTGAGGAGGGTTCCGCCGCGGACGTACTGGTGACCCAGATGTTCGTCCTCAACGTGCTGCCCGACCCGGGAGCGCGGATCCGCGCGCTGCAGGACGCGGCCATGTTCGTACGCCCCGGGGGGCACGTCGTGGTCGTCACCCGTTGCCCCGAGGAGATCACGAAGGCCGCCGCCGTCGGCAACTGGACGGCCCACCATGACGGCTACTGGTCAAGCGAGGGGAAGGGGACCTTCCAGCGCGGCATCAGTGCGGCGGAGACCACTGCGCTCGCCCGTCATGCGGGCCTCACCCCTGTGATGGGGGCCGGGCTTCCCCTGCCGGGGGTGAGCCACATCGTGCTGGTCAAGCCCGAGCTGTAGCGGCGCTGCGGGAGCGGCGCCGCAGGTCAACGGTTGCCGGTCCAGACAATGCGCTCCGAGAATCCGCCCCGCTGCTCGGCCTTGGACGCCCGGATCTTCTCCAGCTGGGCAGAGTCGACGCCGAGGTCCGCCGCGAGGGCGAAGGCGACCTCGAGGACGTCCGCGAGCTCCTCGGGGGCGTCGGTCTCGTCCGCCTCCATGTACTCCGCCACCTCCTCGGCCAGCTTCACGCGGAGCCTCTCCCGGTACTCGGCCGGTTCGGCCACGTAGACCTCCGGCTCGGCTCCGTCTGCGCGGATGATCTGAGGGATTCGGTCCCGTACCAGCTTGCCCGTGGTGAGCACGTACTCTCCTGCACCAGTTCGTCCTTGGCCGGTCACGCGGCCGGCCCCGTGTTGTTCGAGCGTAGAGATGACGCCTTATCCGGCGCCATCAGAACCAGGAATCCCACCCGAAGTGGTCAGTCCTCCGGATCCGTGTGCGCGCTCGTGAGGAGCACCGTGCCCAGGACTGACTCCCCATAGGGCGAACATCTCCGTGGTCGGCTCGCTGGCCCCCGGGCAGGGCAGGGCGGTGACGGGGACGACGATCCGCTCGACGACGACGTCGTCGAGTAGCTCGGCCATCCGCGGCTCGGCGTCGGCGGACCCGCGGGCGGCTTGGACGTTCCCGGTCTGGCCGGCGCGAAGGTAGCTGAACGCGTTGATTTGCCGGGTGCGGGGTCATCGGGGCGCGCGGCGGGGTGGTGGTGTCGGGTATGACGGCTCCTCATGTACGGGCCGCCGCGCGGATCGCGACGGCCTCAGGACCCGAGACTCGGGGAGCGGCCCTGTGGACAGGGTCCGCGCGCCGGTGGTGACCACCCGCCCCCTGCGACCGGGATTTTTGCTTGGTGGATGAGTGCAGTGGTTGGCGGATCTTGCTTTCGTGACTGTCGTCTGCCCTCGGGAGGTGAGCGGAGTGCCGGGGTGGAGCCAGAGCGGATCGATGCCGATGTGTCGGCAGGTGCGTAGCACGGCCTGGGTCAGGGCACGGTCGGTGGCTTCGGGTTCGGGGGTTCTTGGGGTCGGCGAAGAAGCGGCGCCAGCCGCCGTTTTCGGGACGCGCGGTGGTGGGTGAGGTGGGTGGCGGTGATGTCGGGCGCGTCGTTTTTGAGACCGGCGCAGACTCGGTAGGGCTTGAGATCGCGGGCCCGCGTGCGGCCGGTCGGTCAGCGGGGCAGGATGCGCATCACTGCCTCGCGTTCGCCGCTGAGTTGCAGGCCCTGCTGTACTGCGGCGCTCAGGTCGAGGTCGCCGAGCAGGGTGGCGGCCAGTAGGTGCGGTGGTCCGGTCAGTGACGCGGTGGGGTGGTCGACCCGGCCGGCGTGGGTGTGCACCGAGCCGTCCTTGACTTCGATGACCAGGTCTTCGTTGCCGTCGGCGTGCAGTTGCAGGGCGATTGCCGGCTGGTCGGGGTGGTGGTCGGTCAGTGCCCGGGCGGGCATGTCCAGCCAGTGGGTGCGGAAGGTGTCGCTGCCGCCCGGCTCACGCAACAGCGGCATGCCCCACCGGCTGAGTTCCCGCAGCACCGGCTCGAGCTCGCGGCCGCGCTCGGTGAGGGAGAACAGGGCGGTGGCCACCGGCGGCGGGGCGGCCTCGCGGTGGATCAGGCCGGCTTCCTCGAGTTCGCGGAGCCGGTCGACCAGCAGGTTGCTGGCGATCCCGGGCAGCCCGTTGCGCAGGTCGGTGTGCCGGCAAGGCCCCAGGGCGAACAGTTCACGGACGATCAGCAGGGTCCATCGGTCGCCGACGGTGTCCAGTGTTTTCGCGATGCCGCAGTACTGCCCATAGGTGCGCATGCCACCACCCTACATCGGGGTGTTGAGATTCAAAACTCGCTTGTTGACTTTCTCAACAACCTCGGTTTAGCGTCGCTGCCCATGACCCCCACCCTTTCCGTGCGTCGGCTGGCCTGGGCCGGCGTCGAGATCCGTCTCGGCGACACCCGCCTGCTGATCGACCCGCTCGAGAACGTCGCTCCACTGGCACCGGTGATGGGGCCGCCGCACCGGCCGGTCGACCCGGTCGATACCCCGCCCGGCACCCACGCCCTCATCACCCACCTGCACCCCGACCACTACGACCACGACCTGATCGCCCGGATCGCGGCCACCGGCACGATCGGCTGCCACACCCCCAGCGCGGCGGCGCTGCGCGAGGCGGGCATCACCCCCGTCACCCAGGACCTGGGCCGCTCCCGCCGCATCGGAGAGCTGACCGTCACCCCGGTGACCTCGCTGGACTGGCGCGGCAACGACTGTGACCAGGTCGCCTGGGTCGTCGAAGGCTCCGGCCGGCGGGTCATCCACTGCGGCGACACCCAGTGGCACGGCAGCTGGTGGCAGATCGCCCGCGACCACGGCCCGTTCGACGTCGCGTTCGTCCCGGTCAACGGCGTCATCGCCCACTTCGAGGGCTACGCGGCCAACGTCCCGGCGACCATGACCCCCGAGCAGGGCGTCGAGGCCGCCGTCGCACTCGGCGCCGGCACCGTCTGCGCCATGCACTACGGCCTGTTCCACAACCCGCCGTTCTACACCGAACAACCCGACATCGAGCAGCGCTTCCAGCACGCCGCCGACGAGCGCGGCATCACCGCGGCCCTCGTCGCCGACGGCCAGAGCGTCCTGTGACCATCAGAAACAAGGAGCAACACATGAAGATCGTCCTGTTCGGTGCCAGCGGCAACATCGGCCGGCCCGCCACCGAGGAACTACTGCGTCGCGGCCACACCGTCACCGCGGTCACCCGAGCCGGCCACATCGACGGACCGGGGCACAAGGCCCTGACCGTGACCACCGGTGACGTCACAGACGCCGCCGCGGTCGCCGGCCTCGCCGCCTCCCACGACGCCGTACTGTCGGCCGTCGGCCCCCGGATCGGCCAGGAGAACGACCGCGCCACGATCGTCGGCGCCGCCCGTGCGCTGATCGACGGACTCCGCCGAGCCGGTGTCACCCGCCTGGTCACCATCGGCGGTGCCGGCAGCCTACGCACGCCGACCGGCACCCGGGTCATGGACGACCCGGACTTCCCCGCGATGTGGAAGGCCAACGCCCAGGCCCAGTCCGAGGCACTCGACCTCTACCGCGGCGTGCACGACCTCGACTGGACGTACGTATCGCCCGCCGCGGTCATCGAAGCGGGCGAGCGGACCGGGACCTACCGCAGCGCCGCGGACACCCTGCTCACCGACGACGACGGCAACAGCCGCATCTCGTACGCCGACTACGCGATCGCCCTGGCCGACACGATCGAGAGCGGCACCGCGATCCGCCGCCGCATCACCGTGGCGTACTGAGCCATGAGCAACGACGCCGCCGGCCCGCAAACCCGATTCATCGTCCTGCTCGCAGCGCTTGCGGCCCTGGGACCACTGTCCATCGACGGCTACCTGCCCGCACTGCCGGACCTCGCCGGCGACCTGCGCACCAGCGCCGCGGCCACCCAGCTCACCATCACCGCCTGCCTGGCCGGGCTGGCCATCGGGCAGCTGATCGCCGGGCCGCTGAGCGACACCTACGGCCGGCGGCGTCCGTTGCTGGCGGGCCTCGCCCTCTACACGATCGCCAGCGCGCTCTGCGCGGTGGCGCCCGACATCCGTACCTTCGTCGGCCTACGCCTGGTCCAGGGCATCGGCGGGGCCTTCGGCATCGTCATCGCCAACGCCATGGTCCGCGACCGCTCCTCCGGAACCCGCACCGCACGTCTCTTCTCCCTACTGACCTTGATCACCGGCCTGGCACCGGTGTTCGCGCCGGTCCTCGGCGGCCAGCTACTGCGCGCCACGGCCTGGCCGGGGATCTTCGTGGGCCTGGCCGTACTCGGCGCCGTGATGCTGGCAGCCTCCGCCGCAGCACTGCCCGAGACCCGGTCCTCCGCGTCACGCCAGCCGCTGCCGGCCGTCGTCGGGCAGCTGCTCGGCGACCGGGTCTTCACCGGGTACGTCCTGGCCAACGGCCTGGTCTTCGCGGCGATGTTCGCCTACATCTCCGGCTCGCCGTTCGTCCTGCAGGAAATCCACGGCCTGTCACCGCAGCAGTACAGCGCCGTGTTCGCCGTCAACGCCGCCGGACTCATCGCGGCCGCCCAGATCAGCGGCAGGCTGGTGGCCCGGGCCGGCGCCCGCGGGCTGCTGCTCGCCGGGCTGCTGGGCGCGACAGCCGGTGGCACCACGGTCCTGGGCGCGGTGCTGACACGGGCACCCCTGCCCGCGCTCCTGACCGGCCTGTTCGTCCTGGTCTCCAGCGTGGGCCTCGTCATGCCGAACGCCGCGGCCCAGGCCCTGGCCGACCACGGCGGACACGCCGGGTCGGCTGCCGCTCTGCTCGGCTTCAGCCAGTTCATGTTCGGCGGGGCACTTGCTCCGCTGGCCGGCGCGGGTGGCGCCGCCGAAGCCTTGCCGATGGGAATCATCGTCGCCGTGCTGCCGGCGCTCGCTCTGCTCACACTCGCCGTCCTCACCCGGTCGACGTCCGCTGAGCGCACTCGCAGGTCGGCTCGCCAAGAACCCGCCGGGCACCGGAGACCGCGTCGGCACATCGAGCGCAGACGAGCCGGCATCCAGAGAATCGGGCCAGCGTCTGGCGAACAGGGTGATTCGCGATCAGCGTGACAGACGCACCGCTTGTGAGAGACGCCTAGCCGGCCGTCGCTCAGCGTACTGATCACCGTCCTCACCCGCGGTATCACCTCCACCTACCAGCTGGGGGCCGCGGCCCCGCCCGGGACCGCGTTTGTCGCTGAGGGGGAGGGCGGTTGGGGTGTCAGGGGGTTGGTGAGCTGGGGTGTTGCAGGTTGGGTTGAGAACGGGGTGTGTCGGGTGGGAGTGGTTTGACCTGGGGTTCTTTCAGGTTGGTTGAGAGTTTTGCTGGTGTTGCAGATGGTGTCTGGGTCTAAAGGACCGAGGCACCATTTCGTGTTTCCTGGGTGTTTGTGCAGGTCAGCGCGGTGTTTGGTGGGTGGGGGTGCGGGTTCGGGGCTGGTGTGTGGTTTCGGCGTGGTGGTCGAGGTGGATCGCGTCGAGTGTGGTTTTGGTGATGCGTTCGGTGCCGTCATGGATGGCGGTGATGGCGGCTTGTCGGATGAGTCTGGTGAGGCTTCCGATGCGGCCGGCGGTGCGCTGGTGGAGGTAGGTGGCGTGGCGGGGGAGGGTTCCGGGCCGGTGTCGTTCAAGGTCGAGGGCGTTTTCGAGGTCGGTGACGGTGTCGGTGAAGGGGTGCCGGTTGCCGAGGCGGGCGGGGAGGGGTCCGCACTCGATGAGTGATGCCCTGCCGGCCAGCTGGGCACCGCGGACACCGGTGAACAGGGGCGTTTGGGTGACGTCGATGCCGGCGTAGACGAATGTCGCCGCGATGCGTTCGGTGAGGTCTTTGATGAGGTCGGCGGTTTCGGCGCCGGTGGTGGTGCGGGGGTTGACGCGGTGGATCTCGTCGATGAGGACGAGGCGGATGCCGGCCTGGTTGTAGGTGTGGCAGACGCTTTCGGTGATCTGGGTCTGGGTCATCCGGGTTGTGATCGGGATGCCGAGGTAGCGGGCGAATTCCGCCGCCAGTGTCTTGGCGGTCGCGCCGGGCGGGACGAGGACGTACACGATGGGGACTGGGGCGTGCGACGGTTTGCCGGGTGGGGGTGCGGTGCGGGTGTGGGCGAGGTGGCAGGTGCGTCCGACGTGGAGGAGGGCTGTGGTCTTTCCGGAGGCGGCGGGCCCGGTGACGATGAGCGAGGGCCGGGCGGTGGTCTGCTGATGGCGGCCGAGGATCATCAGGGTGCGGACGCTGGTGGCGAGGGTGTCGATGGCTGGGGTGCGGACGGTGACGAACGCGGAGTGGTAGGCCAGGCGCTCCTCAATGCTGCGTGGCGGGTCGTCGGGCCTGGGCGGTATCGGGGGCGGGGTGTGGACGAACTGCTGCCAGCCCTGCCACGTGGTGATCGGCCAGGACCGCTGAGGCCACTGGTCGTCTTCCGGCTGTGCCGGGTCCGCGGTTTGGCGGACGCCGGAGGCTCGGGTCCCAGGGCTTGCCGGGGTGTTGTTCACCATGTGAGTGCTTCCGCGTGTGCGTCGTAGAGCCCGAGTCCGGTGTACGGGCGGGCAGGGGAGCCGGTCTCGCCTGCAGGCTCGTCTTCGGCTTCGGCGTCGTATGGCCTGTCGGGGGTGTCGTCCAGGTCGTCGAGGCTGTCGGCTTCGGTGCCTGTCGGGCCGGTGGCGGACTCTTCGCCTGTGTGCCCGGAGCGGGCCGGCGCGGACGCCGGGAGGGGCCGTGGTCTGGTGCTGCGGGCCAGGAGGCGGTGTTCGGTGCGTGTGGCGTTGCCGTCGTGTGCTCGGCGCATGAGTTGGTCGAGGGCGTCGGCGAGGTCGGCTTCGTGTTGGTCGGGGTCGGGGTGGCGGATGGCTTGTGCGCGGACGTGCTGCCAGGTGCGTTCGTTGAACGGGTGGTGGGCGTGGTCGCGGTGGATCCAGGGGACCTCGGCCAAGGTTCCGTCGGTCAGGCGTAGCCAGATCTGGCGGGCGTCGTGGGGGTTGTGGTGGACCTCCCACTTTCCGCCGCGCGCGGTGTTGGGGGAGGGCTGGCCGCGGTGGGGGGCGAGGAGGTCGTGGTCGTAGGTGCGGTGATGCAGGCGGATGCCGCGTTCGGTGATGGCGCTCCAGCGCACCGGCAGCAGCTCCAGATAGTCCTGCCCAGTGAGTGGCAGGGGGACGTGCCCAGCGACGGAGATGAGGGCGGCCCACATCTGGTTCGGCGTGAGCGCGGCCTTCGGCAGGACCGGGTGGCGCAGGCCTTCGTGGGGGCGGTGGTGGTAGTGGACGAGCCATTCGTCGAGGAGGTCTTGGAGCTGGGGGACGGTGTAGCGGGCCTCAAGGTGGGTGTCGGGGCCGCGCTGGGTGATGTCGGGCCCGGTGTATCCGGGCAGGTGCTGGCAGAAGAGAGTGTTGATGGTGCCGAAGGTCCGCTCGACGATGCCTTTGGCGGTCGGCGCGTACGGCGGGGCGGCCTGGACGCTGATGCCGAGGGTTTCGCACGCGGCGGTGAACGCCTTCGACAGGTAGACGCTGCCGCGGTCGGTGACGATCGTCTCCGGTACGACGGCCGGCCGCGCGGCCGCGCCGTCCAGCCGTTCGTCCAGAGTCAGCAGCCGCTGGTGCGGGAGCAGCGAGCTGTGCGCGAACCGTAGGGCGTCGGGCCAGGTGGGCTGGGCCGGGTAGGGGACGGCCATCTCCGCCAGGAGCAGGGCGGCGTCGACGGCCTGGGTGCTGGAGGGGCAGAGCACGGCGGCGAGGATCGCGCGGGTGGCGACGTCGACGGCGATGGTGAGCTCCGGCCTGCCCACGGCGCCGTCGTCGAAGACGGCCAGGACGTCCAGGCGGGTGGTGTCGATCTGGACCTGTTCGCCGGGCCGCAGCGCCACGGTCGGGGTGAAGCCGCGCCCATCGCTGGTGATCGGCGGGTTGCGCACGGGCCGGCCCGGGAGGTCGGTGGGGTGGGCGAGCTGGTGGACGAGCCGGTAGAGGGTGGCCTGCGACGGTGCGGGCACGACGCCGGGACCATACCGGTCTTCGAGGATCTGCAGGACGAGGGGGAACAGGGCGTTCATGGTGCCCCTGGACCGGCGCCGCTGCCGACGCAGCGCTTCCTTCACCGCATCCGCGACCCGTTCGTCTTGCCGGCCTGCGGGGCCGGGTCCGCGGGTGGTGCGGTGGTCGAGCAGCCCCCACAAGCCCTGCTTTCGGTAGGCGAGACGCATGCGCTGCACTGTCGTGCGGGACACCTTGGCGAAGCCCAGCGCGGTGAGTTCGGCGGCCTTGGCCCGCTCCCGCTCGGCCAGCGTCCATCGGTCGGGGTCGTACTCCTCCCGGACCCTTTCGCCGCTGTCCGGGCCGCCGGGCCGCCCGCACTCGACTTCGCGGATGTGCTGCTGCCAGGCCAGAGCCCTCTCCCGCGCCGCGGCGGGCGCCGTCTCGAACAGCCCCCACTGCGGCACCGGCCGCCCCAGCTCAGTCTGCGCCCCCGCCAGCTTGAAGCCAGGATCGGCGAACAGGTGACCGGTGAGGACCACCGCACTGCTCCCGTCGTCCTGAGCCAGATGCACGCACTGCCCCGCCAGCGCGACGACCTGCCACCGCGCACCGCCGAAGTGGACGTACGAGCCGACCGCTACAACAGGCCGTCCGCTCCGCGGCCCCGTCACGGCACCTCCTTGAGGCCGCTGGCCATGTCGTGCGGGCTTGCGGCTCTGACGGCTTCGGCAGGCGAAAGGACGCCCGGCTCGACCAGGACCCGTTCGTGTAGCGGCCGCTCCAGCGGGACGCTCAGGTGCCCGTGCCACAGTGCGTGGAAGGCGGCGGGGAGGACCTCGATCGGGTCGCCGACGGCTTGGACGCCGTCGATCAGCGGCCGCGGGCGTGCGAAGGCCGCGAGGACGGCGGCGGTGAGGTCAGGGCGGATTTGGTTGCGGGGGTGGCGGTAGCCGGCCAGCCACCGCAGGTTGGCCGCCAGTACCGCATCGAGCGGTTCCAGGCGCTGGTAGCTCCACCCGACCTGCTCGCAGGCCCGCTCCATCATCATGGCGGCCGCCAGGGCCCGTTCCCCGCCCGCGCCGTTGTGGCTGGGGCAGTCGGCGAGCAGTGCGGTCCCGTCCGTACGCCGCGCGAACAGCTGCGGAGTCCATGACCGTGCCCGCCGCTGTTCGTCGTGCCACAGCAGGCGCAGGGGCCGCCCGGCCAGGCCGACGATGTCCGGGTCGCGGTCCAGGACCATCAGTTGCGCGCGCATCGCGTTCGACCCTGAGGCGACATGCCGACCGGTGGTCGCCGACCACCACAGCCCCGGCCCCCACCGTCTGCCGGGCATCACAGGGAACGCCGAGACCGGCTCCAGGTGCTCGAACGCGACGGTCACCGCCGTGTCCACCCACCGCTGCCGTACTGCCTGTCCGCCGAACTCGGAGAAGGCCACCTCGAACCCGAACCCCTCGCCCACGCGCTGCTCGGTACCGTCGGCCTCTGACGTGCTGCTCACATGGTTGAGTCAACAGCCCCCGCCAACATCCGTGCCCGGTTTGCGCATTCTGCTCGTGTGCGAGTGCCGGATGCAGTACTGCGCCCGCTACGCCCGCTTCTGGACCGCCCCGCTACTCCTCGCCCTCGTCCTCGTCCTTGGGGAGGGAGTCGGCGATTCCTGCCCATTGCTCGACGTCGTGGAGTGCGACGCCGGCGGTCACCGCTGCGAGGGCCGCTTCCCGCAGGGCCTGGTCGAGCAGGCCGATGGAGTGGCTGAGCTGCTGCAGCAGCAGGCGGGCGGCGTCGGCGGTGCGCCCCTGGTGCGCGCCGCGCAGCTGGAGCAGTTCTTCCTCGGCGGCCTCGATGAGGCTGGTGATGAACATGCGTTGCTCGGGTGGCACGGTG
Source organism: Streptomyces sp. NPDC089915 (assembly GCF_040684675.1). Lineage (NCBI taxonomy): Bacteria > Bacillati > Actinomycetota > Actinomycetes > Kitasatosporales > Streptomycetaceae > Streptomyces > Streptomyces sp. NPDC089915. The sequence goes on from NZ_JBFBGN010000067.1 coordinate 35,183, forward strand.
GAGCGCCAGTTCGTGCCGGAGCCGCCCGCGGTCTTCTCCCGACTCTGCTCACGGAGCAGGGCGGCCATGGTAGGCGGCTGCTGATCGGCCCTGACCCGCCACGGACCGGCGTCGTAGGGGTCAACCCGCGTGTGCCATCGCCAGCGGATGACCGCGGCCTTCCACGTGATCAGCGGGCCACCGTCCGTCGCGACCAGCGGCCCGAGCCAGGGGCGTCCAACCTGCTCGCCAAGATGGCGGTCGAACCGACTTTCCCCAGGGAGCGGGCGGGGGAGTCCCGCTCTCCCGCTGTCGGTCCACGCCAGTTCCTCGGCGGCCGGGTCCAGCAGGACGTCGGCCAAGGCGACGATCTCGGGGAAGACCACCGCATCGCGCGCGATGGCCCGCCAACGGTCAACATCCCCACGAGCCCCACGGCCCGCGACCAGCTCCAGACGCCGCGGCCAGATCCATTCCTGCTCCCAGTGAAGGGAGTGCTCCCACCACCGGCACACGACCGCCCGAGCCAGGCCGAACACCTCGGCCGGCTCCACCCCGGCCCGCCGCGCCCGGCGGAACACCCCACTCCACCGCCGCTGCACCCCGACGATTTCTGGGACCCTGCGCAGGTCGAGGCTCTCCAGCGTCTGATCGGCGTCGGCGTCGAGCAACCAGCGACTGTGCCGCCCGCAGACCCGCTCCCAGCGTTCGGCGTAACGAACCGAGCGATGCGGCTGCCCGGTGCGCCGTGCCGTACACAGCCGACAGGCGAACGCCACCGGCCCGATGACTGCACCACCGACGCGCCAGAGGGCCTGTGGGGCGTCTACCGCTTCCTGTGCGGAGAGTCCGTCCTCGTTGCTGTCCCAGGACGGCAGCGCATGCCTGAGCGTCTCCTGGTCGACTTTGCAGAGTCTTGCCAACACAGCCTGGCCCACCGGACTGAGCAGGACTTCCGCGTCCGCGCGGAGCGCGCCGCCAGGGTGCCGGGGCTGGTGGTTCTTCCACCGCCAGTGGCCGAGTAGGCAGCCGGGGTCCTGGCCGTAACGGGCTGCGAGCCGGCACATCAAGGACCAGGTCGTTTCTCCACTCAGCGGACCCACACGGCAGATCCCTGCTGGAGATCGGTCAGACTCAGGCATGGCTGACCACACCTTTTGGCTGCCCACGAGACTCCGACAACCCCTCGCTCCCTTCCCCCGGACCAGTGGCTCATCGGGCAAGCCGCCCTTCCGCCTCAGTGAAACTGCTCGGGCCATCCGGGAGATGAGCGGAGAGACCGAGCCACACGACGGGGTGGAGTACCCGCCGACCGGTAGCAGCACATCTCCCGCCCCTGCTACCGTCCACGAGCCTGCAGCACCTCAGCCCGGCGGCCGCGAGCTCCAGCCCCACCGGCCATCACCCTCAGGTGAGAGCAACAGGCCGCCTACGAAGGCTGGTTGGCCATCGACCCCATGTCACCGAGCTCACTGGATCCACTCGGCAAGTCAGGCCCCAGCACGAGATACCCTCTAGTCCAGTTTCAATCTGGACGCCAGAATGAAGCATCAGGGTCAGCTGACCTCACCGTGACCCACCGCTGAGCCCGGCCCAGCCTGCGCGTCACCCGACTGACAGCAATCCTCATACGGATGGCGGTGGACCTCGCAGATCGGCTACCACACCAGCAGAGCCCCGGCCCCAGGACTTCGCAGGCCAGGAAGACCCAAACCCGGCCCCTCTGCTGCCAGCCGCCCGCGGAGCGGGCTGGTACTGGAGGCGGAGCCGGAAGGACCCGGGTGGGGAAGCGAAGCGGACCCGCCCAACGGGCCGCAGGCCCGGACCCCGTGAAACGGGGTCACTCAGGCCTGCGAAGCAGGCCGTTCGGGGTGGAGCGCAGCGGAACCCCGAACCAGTCCGGAGCGAAGCGCAGGACTCCGGCCCGAAGGGCCGGCTCTGGCTCGGCGAAGCCGAGCCCCGTCGAGCGCAGCGAGACGGTTCGTTGGCACAGCGCGCAGCGCTGTGGAACCCGCGGAGCGGGTTCC
>NZ_JBFBGN010000068.1:0-36190 GCF_040684675.1 Streptomyces sp. NPDC089915
CCGGAGAGGACAGACCGATGAAGGGACGACTCGCCTTCGCCGCGCTCGTCGCGGCGGTCGTCGCCGTACTCCCCGCCGCCGCGTCGGCCGGGGCCCGCCGCCCGCGACAGCTGGCGGCGCATCGTCCCCCAGGCCCTCGTCGTCGCCTTCCTCGCCGGCGGCACCACCGCCTTCGTCGCCGCCGACAAGTCCGTCCACCTCACCGTCGACGGCGAACCCCGCACCCTGCACACCTTCGCCGGGAACGTCGAGGACCTCCTCGACGCCGAAGGCCTCGGCGTCGGCCCCCACGACCTCGTCGCCCCCGCCCGCGACTCCGCCCTGGAGGACGGCGAGGAGGTCGTCGTCCGCTACGGCCGCCCCCTGCGCCTGACCCTCGACGGCGGCAGCCGCCAGATGTGGACCACCGCCCGCACCGTGGACGCCGCCCTGCGCCAGATCGGCGTCCGCGTCGAGGGCGCCTACCTCTCCGCCCCCCGCACGGCCCCCGTCCCCCGCTCCGGACTCACCCTCAGCGTCCGCACCGAACGCGGCGTCACCTTCATGGCCGACGGCCGCGAGACCACCATCCGCACCAACGCCGCCACCGTCCGCGAAGCCCTCGACCAGGCCGGCATCACCCTGCGCGGCGAGGACACCACCTCCGTCGCCCCGGACTCCTTCCCCCGCGACGGCCAGACCGTCACCGTCCTGCGCATCACCGGCACCCGCGAGGTCCGCGAGGAACGCATCCCCTACGAGACCGAACGCGTCGACGACGACACCCTGTTCGCCGGCACCGAGGTCGTCGAACGCACCGGACGCCCCGGCGCCCGCCGGGTCACGTACGGGCTGCGCACCGTCAACGGGGTCCGCGAACCCGCCCGGAAGATCGCCGAGGAGGTCGTGCGCGAACCCGTCAGCCAGCTCGTCAAGGTCGGCACGAAACCGCTGCCGACCTCCGTCGCCGGAGCCGACCACCTCGACTGGGGCTCGCTCGCCCAGTGCGAGTCCGGCGGCCGGCCCTCCGCCACCGACGCCTCGGGCACCTACGGCGGCCTCTACCAGTTCGACGTGACCACCTGGCAGGCCCTCGGCGGCAGCGGCCGCCCGCAGGACGCCCCCGCCGGAGAGCAGACGTTCCGGGCGAAGAAGCTCTACGTGCAGCGGGGGGCGAGTCCGTGGCCGCACTGCGGCCGTAGGCTTTACCGGTGAGCACCGCAGAGCAGCAGCAGCCCCACGAGGCCCCCGGGACCGCCGGGACCCCTTCCGACGCCCTCCTCGGGCCGGCCGACATCCGAGAGCTGGCCGCCGCCCTCGGCGTGCGCCCGACGAAGCAGAAGGGCCAGAACTTCGTCATCGACGCCAACACGGTCCGCCGGATCGTGCGCACCGCCGAGGTGCGCCCCGACGACGTCGTCGTCGAGGTCGGCCCGGGCCTCGGCTCGCTGACGCTCGCCCTGCTGGAGGCCGCCGACCGGGTCGTCGCCGTCGAGATCGACGACATCCTGGCCGCCGCGCTGCCCGCCACCATCGAGGCGCGGATGCCGGGCAGGAAGGACCGCTTCGCGCTCGTCCACTCCGACGCCATGCTCGTGACCGAACTGCCCGGCCCCGCGCCGACCGCACTCGTCGCGAACCTGCCGTACAACGTGGCCGTGCCGGTGCTGCTGACCATGCTCGACCGGTTCCCCAGCATCGAGCGCACCCTCGTCATGGTCCAGGCCGAGGTCGCCGACCGGCTCGCCGCCCGCCCCGGCAACAAGGTCTACGGAGTTCCCTCCGTCAAGGCGAACTGGTACGCCGACGTCAAGCGCGCCGGCTCCATCGGCCGCAACGTCTTCTGGCCCGCCCCCAACGTCGACTCCGGACTCGTCTCCCTCGTCCGCCGCGCCGAACCGGTCCGCACCAGCGCCTCCAAGGCCGAGGTCTTCGCCGTCGTCGACGCCGCGTTCGCGCAGCGCCGCAAGGGCCTGCGCTCCGCGCTCGCCGGCTGGGCCGGCTCGGCCGCCGCCGCCGAGGCCGCGCTCACCGCCGCCGGGATCAACCCGCTCGCCCGCGGCGAGTCCCTGACGGTCGAGGAGTTCGCCGCGATCGCCGAGCACAAGCCCGCCGACGTGCTGAAGCCCGCCCTGTGAGCGCCGCCCCGCGCCCGGCGGTGACCGTACGGGTCCCCGCGAAGGTCAACGTCCAGCTGGCGGTGGGCGCGGCCCGCCCCGACGGCTTCCACGACCTGGCCAACGTCTTCCTCGCCGTCTCCCTGTACGACGAGGTCACCGCGACCGCGACCGCCGGCGACGCACCCACCGTCGGCTGCGAGGGCCCCGACAGCGACCAGGTCCCGCTGGACCGTACGAACCTGGCCGCGCGGGCCGCCGAGCTGCTCGCCGCCCGGGCCGGGCTCACCCCCGCCGTCCACCTGCACATCGCCAAGAACATCCCCGTCGCCGGCGGCATGGCCGGCGGCAGCGCGGACGGCGCGGCGGCCCTGCTGGCCTGCGACGCCCTGTGGGGGCTCGGCACCCCGCGCGAGGAGCTCCTGGAGATCTGCGCCGAGCTCGGCAGCGACGTCCCCTTCAGCCTGGTGGGCGGCGCGGCCCTCGGCACCGGACGGGGGGAGCTGCTGACGCCCGTCGAGGCGGGCGGCTTCCACTGGGTGTTCGCCGTCGCCCACGGCGGGCTGTCCACCCCGGCGGTGTTCCGCGAGTTCGACCGGCTGACGGAGGGCACGGACGTACCCGTCCCGCAGGCCTCCCCGGAACTGCTCGCCGCGCTGGCCTCCGGCGACCCCGACGCGCTGGCCGCCGTCCTGCCGCGGTCCAACGGGCTCCAGCCGGCGGCGCTGTCGCTGCGGCCGGAGCTCGCGCGGACGCTGGAGGCGGGGGTCGGGGCCGGGGCCCTGGCCGGGCTGGTGTCCGGGTCCGGGCCGACGACGGCGTTCCTGGTACGGGACGCCGACGCGGCGGCGAAGGTCGCGGCCGAGCTGGAGGCCTCCGGCACGTGCCGGGCCACGCGGGTGACGGCTTCGCCGGCGGCCGGGGCCACGGTCCTGGCGTAGCCGGGTCGCGGGGTCCGCTGCGCGGAGCCCGTCCCCGCCCCGCCCTTTCGCCGTTTCCCGGGGGCTCCGCCCCCGTACCCCCGCGCCTCAAACGCCGGCGGGGCTATAAGCAGCTCCGCCCCCGGACCCCCGTGCCTCAAACGCCGGCGGGGCTATAAGCAGCTCCGCCCCCGGACCCCCGCGCCTCAAACGCCGGCGGGGCTATAAACAGCCCCGCCCCCGTACCTAGGCCGGGGATGAGTAGCCGCGCCCTGTTCCCGCCCGCCCCGCGCCGGGACCGTAGGGGACATGACAGCCAGCGCACGCGACCTCGCCGCCGCCACCCCCGCCACGCGCGACCGGTACGTCGACCTGCTCCGGGTCGCCTCCCTCGGGACCGTCGTCCTCGGCCACTGGCTGATGGCCGCCGTCGGCGCCGGCGGCATAGGGAACCTGCTCGCGCTCGTGCCCCCGCTCCAGGTCCTCACCTGGGGGCTCCAGGTCATGCCCGTCTTCTTCTTCGTCGGCGGGTTCTCCCACGCCCTCTCCCACCGCTCCCTGGAGCGCCGCGCCGCCGGCCGGCCCGTCTACGCGGCCTTCCTGCGCGCCCGGCTGCGCCGCCTGCTGCGGCCCACCCTGGTGTTCGTCCTCGTCTGGACCGCGCTCGCCCTCGTCGTGCAGCTCGCCGGCGCCGACCGCGGGCCGCTGGCCGGGGCCGCGCTGCGGATGGTCACCCAGCCGCTCTGGTTCATCGGCATCTACCTGGCCATGGTCGCCCTCACCCCGCCCCTGCTGCGCGCGCACGCCCGCTGGGGGTGGGCCGCCTTCGCCGCCCTGGCCGCGGCCGCCGCCCTGGTCGACGTCCTGCGGTTCGCGCTCCACCTCCCGTACGCCGAGTTCCTGAACTTCGCCTTCGTCTGGCTCGCCGTGCACCAGCTCGGCTTCCTGCGCGCCGACGGCCGCATCCGCCGCCCCGCCCTCCTCGCCGCCGCCGGCCTCGCCGGGGCGGTGCTGCTCGTCGCGGCCGGCCCGTACCCGCTGTCGATGGTGGGGATGCCCGGCGAGAAGGTGTCCAACATGGCCCCGCCCACCCTCGCCCTGCTCTGCCACGGCATGTGGCTGGTCGGCGCCGTCCAGCTCGCCGCCCGGCCCGCCGCCGCCCTGCTCGCCCGGCCCCGCGTCTGGCGCGGGGTGGTCGCCGCCAACGGGATCGCCATGACCGCCTTCCTCTGGCACCTCACCGCCATGCTCGGCGTGTACGCCGCCCAGCTCGCCCTCGGCCTGCGCCTGCCCGAGCCCGCCACCGCCGCCTGGTGGGCGCAGGTCCCGGTGCGGATCCTCGCCGCCGCCGTCCTCACCGCCCTCCTCGTGGCCTGCTTCCGCCGCTTCGAGGCACCCGTCCCGGCCGGGAACGCCCCCGGCGGCGGCCCGGCCGCCGCCCTCGGCACCACCCTCGCCCTCCTCGGGATCCTCGGCCTGTCCATGACCGGCCTCGGCGGCCTGCTGGAGGGGCACACCGCCACCCTCGTCGCCCTCCCGGTCACCGCCCCCGCCGCCATCGGCATGGCCCTGGCGGGCGCCTGGCTGGTGGAACGGTCGCCGTCGTCGCGGAGGGTTAGGCTGGGGGGCTGATCCACACCCTTTCCCTGGAGCGCGTCTGATGGCCGTCAATCTGGTCAATGTCGAGGCAGTCAGCAAGGTGTACGGCACCCGTGCCCTGCTCGACGGCATCTCCCTCGGCGTATCCGAGGGAGACCGGATCGGTGTGGTCGGCCGCAACGGCGACGGCAAGACCACCCTCATCCGGATGCTCGCCAAGCTGGAGGAGCCCGACACCGGCCGGGTCACCCAGAGCGGCGGCACGCGGATGGGCGTCCTGACCCAGCACGACTCCCTCGACCCCGCGGCCACCATCCGCCACGAGATCATCGGCGACATGGCCGACCACGAGTGGGCCGGCAACGCCAAGATCCGCGACGTGCTGACGGGCCTCTTCGGCGGCCTCGACCTGCCCGGCTTCGGCCAGGGCCTGGACACCGTCATCGGCCCGCTCTCCGGCGGCGAGCGCCGCCGCATCGCGCTCGCCAAGCTGCTCATCGCCGACCAGGACCTCCTCGTCCTCGACGAGCCCACCAACCACCTCGACGTCGAGGGCATCTCCTGGCTGGCCGCCCACCTCCAGACCCGCCGCAGCGCCCTCGTCTGCGTCACCCACGACCGCTGGTTCCTCGACCAGGTCTGCACCCGCATGTGGGACGTCCAGCGCGGCTCCGTCTACGAGTACGAAGGCGGCTACAGCGACTACGTCTTCGCCCGCGCCGAGCGCGAGCGGATCGCCGCCACCGAGGAGACCAAGCGGCAGAACCTGATGCGCAAGGAGCTGGCCTGGCTGCGCCGCGGCGCCCCCGCCCGGACCTCCAAGCCCCGCTACCGCATCGAGGCCGCCAACGAGCTGATCGCCGACGTGCCGGAGCCGCGCGACAAGTCGGAGCTGATGCGCTTCGCCAACGCCCGCCTCGGCAAGACGGTCTTCGACCTGGAGAACGTCACCGTCACGGCCGGCCCCAAGACCCTCCTCAAGCACCTCACCTGGCACCTGGGCCCCGGCGACCGCGTCGGCCTCGTCGGCGTCAACGGCGCGGGCAAGACCTCCCTGCTGCGGGCCCTCGCCGAGGCCGCCCGCACCCAGGGCGAGACCCAGCCCGCGTCCGGCGAGATCACCGTCGGCAAGACCGTCCGCCTCGCCTACCTCTCCCAGGAGGTCGGCGAACTCGACCCGTCGCTGCGCGTCCTGGAGGCCGTCCAGCGCGTCCGCGACCGCGTCGACCTCGGCAAGGGCCGCGAGATGACGGCCGGCCAGCTGTGCGAGCAGTTCGGCTTCACCAAGGAGAAGCAGTGGACGCCCGTCGGCGACCTGTCCGGCGGTGAGCGGCGCCGGCTGCAGATCCTGCGCCTGCTGATGGACGAGCCGAACGTCCTGTTCCTCGACGAGCCCACCAACGACCTCGACATCGAGACCCTCACCCAGCTGGAGGACCTCCTCGACGGCTGGCCCGGCTCGATGATCGTGATCTCCCACGACCGGTTCTTCATCGAGCGCACCACCGACACGGTGATGGCGCTCCTCGGCGACCACAGCCTGCGCATGCTGCCGCGCGGCCTGGACGAGTACCTGGAGCGCCGCCAGCGGATGATCGAGGCCGCCGCCCCGGCGCCGGCCCCGGCAGCCGCGGCCAAGTCGGCCTCCTCCGGCGACTCGCGCGCCGCGAAGAAGGAACTCCAGAAGATCGAGCGCCAGCTCAACAAGATGTCCGACCGCGAGTCGAACCTGCACGCGCAGATCGCCGAGCACTCCACCGACTACGACAAGGTCGCCAAGCTCGACGCGGAGCTGCGCGAACTCATCTCGGAGCGGGACGAATTGGAGATGCGCTGGCTGGAGCTGGCCGAAGAGGCCTGATCCGAGGGCCTCGTACGGCCGGATAACAGGCGCGTCACGGGCCGGTCCTCCCTTGGGAACAGGGGTGCGACCGGCCCGTTGCGTACCGGCCACGAGTGATAGAAAGGGTCGGTTCTTTTCGATCTCCGCCGGGTCCCGCCCGGTCCACCGACCGCCTGAAGCCGAAGGTATGCGCTGATGACCGAGCCGCCCCAGCCGCCGAACCAGCCGCCGACCCCCTCCGGTTACGGCCACCTCCCCGGGCCGCCGCAGCCCGCGTACGGCTACCCGCCCCAGGGCGCGAACCCGTACGCACAGCAGCCGCCGACCGTCCCGCAGCCGCTGGCCCACCCCGGCGGCCCCGGCTTCCCGCCGCCCGCCGGCCCGCCGTCCGGCGGCCGCCGCAAGGGCGCCGTGATCGTCGCGGCCGCCGCCGCGGGCGTCCTCGTCCTCGGCGCCGGCGCCTGGTTCGCCTTCGCCGGCGGAGACGACCCGAAGAAGCCCGCCGCGCAGGCCTCCGCCCCCGCCGACCCCAAGCCCGCCGGCTCCCCGTCGGTGGACAAGGGCGACGGCAGCGGCAACGGCGCCCCCGAGCAGACCGACCTCAACGCCGGCCGCAAGCCCGGCGAGGACAAGGTGCTGTGGCTCAAGACCGTCAAGATGCAGGGACCCGGCGCCGGCATCCCCACCAAGGCCCAGTGGGCCGTCGGCGACACCGTCGTCAAGAGCATCGGCACCACGCTCGTCGGCTACGCCGTGGCCGACGGCAAGGAGAAGTGGAAGATCGACGCCCGCGCGGAGATCTGCGGGTTCTCGGGCCAGACCACCCCCGACGGCAAGACGGTCGTCGTCGTCAAGGACGGCACCGCCTCCAACGCCTCCTGCAACCAGCTGAAGCTGATCGACCTGAAGGCCGGCAAGGAGGGCTGGACGAAGGAGGTCGCCAAGGAGAGCATCTTCGACGGCGGCGGCAGCGCCGGCCTGAACCTCACCGGCGACACCGTCGTCGTCAACCGGCTCGGCGGCACCAGCGCCTACCGCGTCAGCACCGGCGACAAGCTGTTCTCCGGCAACGTCCCCGAGGGCTGCCAGCCCGGCCAGTACGCGGCCGGCGGCGGGAAGCTCCTCGGCATCGCCCTGTGCATGGACGACGACCACACCACCGAGGTCCAGGACGCCGACCCGGTCACCGGGAAGAAGACCTGGTCCTACCGGCTCCCCAAGGGCTGGAAGGTCAACGCCGTCTACTCGGTCTCCCCGGCCGTCCTCGACATCGGCAACCGCGACACCAAGGAACGCGCCGTCATCGCCCTGACCGCCGACGGCAAGAAGCGCTCCAGCATGGCCGCCGAAGGCTCCTTCCAGGTCAACTGCGGCGGCAGCGCCATCGACGACCTCCAGGGCTGCGGCGACGCCGCCGTCGACGGCGACACCCTCTACCTGGCCACCGACACCAAGGGCGGCTCCGGCAACGAGATCGTCGCCTTCGACCTGGGCACCGGCAAGGCCAAGTGGCGCCAGGCCGCCGGGGACAAGCGGGGCCTGATCCCCCTCAAGGCGGCGAACGGGCAGCTGACCGCCTACCGCACCGGCGCCCTCGACCAGCCCGGGGAGATCGTCTCGTATCCGGCGGCCGGCGGCGCGCCCAAGCCGCTGCTGCGCCTGCCCTCGGGGCCCGCCGCGAAGATCGAAGGCTCCTTCATGTTCGCCGAGCGCTCCTTCGAGGACGGCCGCTTCTTCCTGTCCGTCGACTCGCTGGCCGGCGACGGCAAGGACGAGAAGCTCCTGATGGCATTCGGCAAGTGAACGAGTCCACCGAGCCGCCCACCGAGAGGCAGTAGCAGCAGATGAGTACCCCGCCGCCCCCCAGCCAGCCGCCCTCCGGCGGTTTCGGCGGCCCCCCGCCGCCGCCCGGCCCGCCGCCGGGGCAGCCCCCCGCCCCCGGCACCCCGCCGCAGCCCCCGCAGGCCGCGACCCAGCCCGCCCAGCCCGCCGTCCCCCCGCCCCCCGGCGCCCAGCCCGGCTACGGCTACCCGCAGCAGCAGGCCGGCTACGGCTACCCCCAGCAGCCCGGCACCCTCCAGGCCCCGGCCCCGCAGCCGCCGGCCCCCGCCGCGGGCGGCTCCCACGACGTGCGCAACCAGCTGGTGATCGTCGGCGCGGCCCTCCTGGCCATGGCCCTGATCATCGGCGGCGGCTTCTGGTACACCTCGGACTCCGGCGGCGGCGACCAGCCGGCCGTCGCGGCCAGCGGCTCGCCCGACGCCAAGGCCCCGGCCCAGGGCGGCAGCGAGAAGGTCCCGGCCAACCCCAAGTCCAAGACCCTGGTCAACGTGACCACCCAGCCGCCCGCCGACGTCGCCGACGTCAAGGGCTCCTGGCTGACCGACACCACCTACGTCAAGTCCGACCTGGGCAAGGTCGTCGGCTACAACCTCGTCGACGGCGGCAAGAAGTGGGAACTCCCGCTCAATGCCAACGTCTGCGGCGCGTCCAAGCACGTCAGCGACAACAAGACCGCCATCCTCTTCGAGGAGGGCCCGGCCACCGCCGACCGCAAGTACCCCCAGTGCACCCAGGCCGGCGTCGTCGACCTGAACACCGGCAAGCTCCTGTGGTCCGCCACCGCCAAGTCCGCCACCGGCGGCGACAAGCCGGTGGCCTTCGAGGAGATCACCCTCAGCGGCCAGACCGTCGCCGCCGGCGGCCTCTACGGCGGCGCCGCCTGGAACCTCACCGACGGCAAGCCCCTGTGGACCCCCAAGACCGACGCCGACGGCTGCTACGACCTCGGCTACGGCGGCGGCGAGGCCCTCGCGGTCCTGCGCAAGTGCGGCCGCAGCTCCGACGAGACCCTCTACGCGCAGGCCCTCGACCCCGTCACCGGCGCGCCGAAGTACTCGTACAAGCTGTCCGCCGGCATCGAGTGGGCCGGCATCGTCTCCACCAAGCCGCTCGTCGTCGCCGCCAACGTCGGCAACACCGCGAAGAACGCCACCAACCTCAGCGACCTCTTCGTCCTCGACGACGCCGGCCAGCTCAAGACCCGCATCGGGCTCTCCTCCGGCAGCTACGCGCCCCGCTGCCCGGCCACCGAGGTCGAGCAGTGCACCAACCTGGTCATCGGCAACGGCAAGGTCTACCTGCCCTCGTACGAGCACCAGGGCTCCTCGCCCACCGGCCGCACCAACGAGATCGTCTCCTTCGACCTGGAGACCGGCAAGGCCACCAGCGACCGCGCCGACGCCGGCGAGAAGTACGTCATGTACCCGCTGCGCATGGACGGGTCGAACATCATCGCCTACAAGGTGCCCCCCTACGACGGGGGCGGCCAGGTCGTCAGCATCGACGGCAAGACGATGAAGGAGACCCTCCTCATGCAGAACCCGGCCGGCACCCGGAGCCTGGAGTCCGGCTTCTCCCCGGACCGCTCCGAGATCCGCTACCGCAATGGGCGCCTGTTCATGGCCGAGTCCCTGGCCAGCAAGCCGTACTCCGACAAGGAGAAGGACTACCTGTTCGTCTCCTTCACCGCGAGCTGACGCCCGCGCGCCGACGGCGCGAGCAGCCGCGAAAGCCCCCGGACGGTGCCACCGATCGGGGGCTTTCGCACGGTAACCCCCGCGCCCCGTCGAACAAGCGTGTAGCTTGCCGGGTCAGAAGGATCTGGGGTGGGAGCCTTGATGGGCGTACGCGTCATGGTGGTCGACGAGCACCGTCTGCTGGCCGAGGCCCTCGCCTCGGCCCTGAAACTGCGGGGGCACCGGGTGCTCGCGGCGGCCGCGCCGGCGGCCGGAGCCGCCGAACTGGTCATCGGCCGCGCCCCGGAGGTGTGCCTGTTCGGCACCGCGACCCCCGCGGAACCCGGGGTCTTCGAACCCGTCGTGCGCATCAAGCGCGAACGCCCGCAGATCGCCGTCGTGGTCCTCGGCCCGGTGCCGAGCCCGCGCGGGATCGCGTCCGCCTTCGCCGCCGGCGCCTCGGGCTACGTCCGCCAGGACGAGCGCATCGAGGGCGTCGAACGGGCCCTGGCCAAGGCCCGGGCCGGGGAGGTCGCCATCTCCCCCCAGCTGCTCCAGGGGGCCTTCGCCGAGCTCCTCAACCCCGCCGCCCAGCCCGACGACGAGGGCACCCGGCTGCTGCGGCTGCTGACCCCGCGCGAGGTGGAGGTGCTGGTGCGGGTCGCCGAGGGCGAGGACACCCGGCTGATCGCCGCCGGCATGGACATCGCGCCCAGCACGGCGCGCACGCACGTCCAGCGGGTCCTGATGAAGCTGGGCGTGGGCTCCCGGCTGGAGGCGGCCGCGCTGGCCGCCCGCACCGGGCTCCTCGACCGCGCCGCCCTGCCCGCGCAGCGGCCGCCGCAGCAGGCCGCGGGCTGACCCGCCCGGGCCCCGCCCGGCGGGCGGGGCCCGGACGATTTCCCCGGAGGCGCGGAATCCGGTAAGCCAGAGACCAGCACGCGCAGTCGCGTGCGTCCGCGAGAGGTTGGAGTACGAGTGAGCAAGTACCTGGTCACCGGTGGTGCGGGATACGTCGGCAGCGTCGTCGCCGCCCATCTCCTGGAGGCCGGACACGAGGTCACCGTCCTCGACGACCTCTCCACCGGCTTCGGCGAGGGCGTCCCCGCCGGCGCCACGCTCGTCAGCGGCCGCATCCAGGACGCCGGACGGTACCTGGACCCCTCCTACGACGCCGTGCTGCACTTCGCGGCCTCCTCGCAGGTCGGCGAGTCCGTGGTGAACCCCGGCAAGTACTGGGACAACAACGTCGGCGGCACCCTCGCCCTGCTCACCGCGATGCGCGAGGCCGGGGTGCGCACCCTCGTCTTCTCCTCCACCGCCGCCACCTACGGGGAGCCCGCCGAGGGCGCGCTGACGGAGACCTCGGTGACCGCCCCCACCAACCCGTACGGCGCCTCCAAGCTGGCCGTCGACCACATGATCGCGGGGGAGTGCGCGGCGCACGGCCTCGCGGCGGTCTCGCTGCGCTACTTCAACGTGGCCGGCGCCTACAAGGAGTTCGGCGAGCGCCACGACCCCGAGACCCACCTGATCCCCCTCGTCCTCCAGGTCGCCCTGGGGGAGCGCGAGTCCATCTCGGTGTTCGGCGAGGACTACCCGACCCCCGACGGCACCTGCGTGCGCGACTACATCCACGTCGCCGACCTCGCCGAGGCCCACCTCGCCGCGCTGCGCGAGGCGGCCCCGGGCGAGCACCTGATCTGCAACCTCGGCAACGGCAGCGGCTTCTCGGTGCGCGAGGTCATCGAGACGGTCCGCAAGGTCACCGGCCGGGACATCCCCGAGGTGGTCGCCCCGCGCCGGGCCGGCGACCCCGCCGTCCTGGTCGCCTCCGCGCGCACGGCGCACGAGCGGCTCGGCTGGACCCCCGTCCGCTCGGACCTCACGGAGATCGTGACGGACGCCTGGAACTTCGCCCGGGGCCGCCGCTCCTGACCCTCCGGCCCGGCCGGGACCGGCCCGGGCCCGCGCCCCCTGCGCCCCCCGTGCGCCGGACCCCCGGCGCACCACCGCGCCCCCCGCGCCTTCCGGAGCGGGGGGCGCACGCGCGTGGGCTGGGCGCGGTGGACGGGCGCCCTGCGCGGGCGCCCGGCGTGCGTACGCCGGGTGAAATGCACCCCGTGCAACTGCCCGGGGCACGCGCCGGTCGGAAAATCACCCTCCCGGGCTTCCGGACAGTCGAAATCCGGCCATGCGAAAGGCCGTTGCGGACCCAGGAACCCGAAAACAGCTCGGAAAACTTCTGCTATTCGGCCAACCACGGGACGCCGCCCGCTCTACGCTGATGCGTGACACCGGTGGGGGCCGGTGTTGATTCAGGGGTCGAGACACGCCGGGTACGGCGTCCGGTCCCGGGTAGGTGCACAGGTGTCGCGGCGGCGGCCGCGGCGGCCTCGTGGGCCACCCGGTCCCGGCGTCGTACCCGTAGTCGTCCGTTCCCCGACCCTTGGGGGTTTTGTGGTTCGTATCCGGGTCCTGGTGGTCGACGACCACCGCATCTTCGCCGAATCTCTCGCAGCCGCGCTCGCGGCCGAGCCGGACGTGGACGTGTCCGCGGCCGGCAGCGGTCCCGCGGCCCAGCGCTGCCTCGAACGCGCGGCGGCGGAAGGCCGCCGCTTCGACGTGCTGCTCGTCGACGCCGACCTCGGCGCGTCCGGCGCACCGGGAGCGACGGGCGCCCCTGCGGCGCCCGCCCCGCCCGGCGCCGCCGCCGGCACGGGCGGCGTCCTGCCCGTACCGGGCCAGCGGGCGCACGGCGCCCCGTCCCCTCCGGCGGACGGCATCGCACTGGTCGCCGGGGTGCGCACCGCCCACCCCGGCGTCCGCACCGTCGTCCTCGCCGAGCGGGACGACGCCCGCCGGGCCGCCCTCGCCCTCCAGGCCGGGGCCTCCGGCTGGGTGGCGAAGGACTGCTCGCTGTCGCGGCTGCTCGCCGTGATCCGGGGGGTGCTGCGGGAGGAGACCCATCTGCCGCCCGCGCTGCTCACCGGGGTGCTGCGGGAGCTGACGGCGGCCCGCAAGCACCGCACCGACAGCGAGCGGCTGGTGGAGTCCCTCACCCCGCGCGAGCACGAGGTGCTGCGCTGCATGGTGGCGGGGCTGGGCCGCAAGGACGTGGCGGCCCGGCTGTTCCTGTCCCCGCACACCGTCCGCACCCACATGCAGAACGTGCTGGGCAAGCTCGGGGTGCACTCCACCCTGGCGGCCGTGGCCCTGGCCCGGCGGGCCGGAGTGCGGCCGGCGGAGCTATCCGGGGATGTTGTCGAACGGAGCGGTCAACTGGCGTAGCAGGCCCGCCAGGTCGACGCGTTCGGCCGTGGAGAGCTGGGCCAGGATCGCCCGTTCCTGGGCCAGCAGCCCCGCCAGGGACTGGTCGGCGCGGTCGCGCCCCTCGGGGGTCAGCCGCACCAGTACGCCGCGCCGGTCGCTGGGGTCCGGCAGCCGCTCGACGAGGCCCTTCTTGGCCAGCCGGTCGATGCGGTTGGTCATGGTGCCGGAGGTGACGAGCGTCTGCGTCAGCAGCTGCCCGGGGGAGAGCTGGTACGGGGCTCCGGCGCGCCGCAGCGAGGTCAGGACGTCGAACTCCCACGGTTCGAGGCCGTGCTCGGAGAAGGCCAGCCTGCGGGCGCGGTCGAGGTGGCGTGCGAGCCGGCTGACGCGGCTGAGTACTTCGAGCGGTTCCACGTCGAGGTCAGGGCGCTCTCGCCGCCATGCCGCGACCAGTCGGTCGACCTCGTCCTCCATGCGGATCAGTGTACGGGGTCTGTCGACATGAAGTCTCTTCAAATCGAGAATCTTGACATCGAGATATATTCTGGCGGAGCATGGGGCATGGAGGGGGCCGGAACAGCTTCCGCTTCCGACCGCCCCACCAGTAGGGAGGCTCGAACATGCATTCCGATATCGCGCGGGCCGTGCGCCCCCACTCCATGGACGGCACCAGCCCGTCCGCACCCGTCTGGGACCCCCACCAGTACCTGCGCCACGCCGGCCACCGAACCCGCCCCTTCCTCGACCTGCTGACCCGCATATCCGAGCTCCCCACCGACCCCGCGCGCATCGCCGACCTCGGCTGCGGCCCCGGCAACGTCACCGCCCTCCTCGCCGACCGCTGGCCCGAGGCCCACATCACCGGCTTCGACCTCTCCCCCGAGATGCTCCGCCTCGCCGACGCCGAACACGCCGGACCCACCCCCGGCGGCGGCCGCCTCGACTTCCGCCACGGCGACATCGCCGGCTGGATGCCCGAGGAGACCTACGACCTGATCGTCTCCAACGCCGCCCTCCAGTGGGTCCCCAGCCACCCCGGCTCCTTCGCCTCCTGGATCAACGGCCTGCGGCCCGGCGGAACCTTCGCCTTCCAGATCCCCGGCAACTTCACCGCTCCCAGCCACCGGCTCCTCGCCGAGCTCTGCGACACCCCGCGCTGGCGCGAGCGCCTCGGCGGACACGGCGCCCGCTACGTCCACATCCTCGAACCCGCCGAGTACCTCGCCCGGTTCACCGAGCTCGGCTGCGCCGTCGACGTCTGGGAGACCACCTACTACCAGATGCTCCAGGGCCCCGACCCCGTCCTCGACTGGGTCAAGGGCACCGCCCTGCGCCCCGTCCTCACCGTCCTCGGCGACGACCGCGACGCCGCCGACCGGTTCCTCGCCGAATACCGCGAGGCCCTGCGCCTGGCCTACCCCGGCGGCCCGAGGGGCACCGTCTTCCCCTTCCGCCGCATCTTCGCCATCGCCCGCAAGGAGGCTTGACCGTGCTGACCGCCGTCGACCACGTCCAGCTCGCCGCACCCCCCGGCTCCGAGGACAAGCTCCGCGCCTACTACCAAGGCGTCCTGGGCATGACCGAGATCTCCAAACCCCCCGTCCTCGCCGCGCGCGGGGGCTGCTGGTTCGCCGCGGGCGCGGTACAGCTGCACCTGGGAGTGGAAGAGGACTTCCGGCCCGCCCGCAAGGCGCACCCCGGACTGCGCGTGAGCGGCATCGAGGAGTACGCCGGCAGACTCCGCGAACGCGGCGCCGACGTCGTCTGGGACGACGACCTGCCGGGCCACCGGCGCTTCTACTCGCACGACCCCGTCGGCAACCGGCTGGAGTTCCTCGAACCCCGCACCGGCAACTGAACCACCCCCGCCCGACCCGGCGGACCCGCACGCACGACGGCGCCCCGTCACCGGGAAACCCGGTGACGGGGCGCCGTCGCGCTCCGCGCGGACCTCAGCTCTTGCGGTGGCCCACCAGCCGCGGCCGCGCCTCCAGGTGCTCCAGCCCGTGCCAGGCCAGGTTCACCAGATGCGCCGCCACCTCCGCCTTCTTCGGCCGCCGCGTCTCCAGCCACCACTGCCCCGTCAGCGCCACCATCCCCACCAGCGCCTGCGCGTACAGCGGAGCCAGCTTCGGATCGAACCCCCGCGCCTTGAACTCCAGCCCCAGGATGTCCTCCACCTGCGTGGCGATGTCACTGATCAGCGACGCGAACGTCCCCGTCGACTGCGCCACCGGCGAATCCCGCACCAGGATCCGGAAACCGTCCGTATAGCTCTCGATGTAGTCCAGCAGCGCGAACGCCGCCTGCTCCAGCAGCTCCCGCGGATGCCCGGCCGTCAGCGCGCCCGTCACCCCGTCCAGCAACTGGCGCATCTCACGGTCCACCACCACCGCGTACAGGCCCTCCTTGCCGCCGAAGTGCTCGTACACCACCGGCTTGGACACCCCGGCCTTGGCCGCGATCTCCTCCACCGACGTGCCCTCGAACCCCTTCTCGGCGAACAGGGTGCGGCCGATGTCCAGCAGTTGCTGGCGCCGCTCGGCGCCCGTCATCCGGACCCGGCGACCCCGCCTGGGCTTGTCGCTGCT
Organism: Streptomyces sp. NPDC089915; assembly: GCF_040684675.1. Classification (NCBI taxonomy): domain Bacteria; kingdom Bacillati; phylum Actinomycetota; class Actinomycetes; order Kitasatosporales; family Streptomycetaceae; genus Streptomyces; species Streptomyces sp. NPDC089915. Next base: position 15,841 of record NZ_JBFBGN010000068.1, read on the forward strand.
GGTACTGCTGCCGTCGATCGCCACGTCCCCCATCATGCCGCGTTCGAGCGCTTGTCCTTGCGCCGGGCGTCGATCCTCGCCCCCGACGGCCAGCGCACGTCCGAGGCCCACCCCGCCAGCTCGAACCAGCGGATCAGCCGCGCACTCGAATCCACCTGACCGCGCAGCACGCCGTGGCGCGCCGACGTCGGATCCGCGTGGTGCAGGTTGTGCCACGACTCACCGCACGACAGCACCGCCAGCCACCACACGTTCCCGCTGCGGTCCCGCGACCGGAACGGCCGCCTGCCCACCGCGTGACAGATCGAGTTGATCGACCACGTCACGTGGTGCAGCAGCGCCACCCGCACCAGCGAGCCCCAGAAGAACGCCGTGAACGCGCCCCACCACGACATCGTCACCAGACCCCCCACCAGCGGCGGGATCGCCAGCGACACCACCGTCCAGAACGCGAAGTCACGGCTGATCCGCCGGATCGCCGGGTCCTTGACCAGATCCGGCGCGTACTTCCGCTGGTCCGTCTGCTCCTCGTCGAACAGCCAGCCGATGTGCGCCCACCACAGGCCCTTCACCAACGCCGGCAGCGTCTCCCCGAACCGCCACGGCGAATGCGGGTCACCCTCGTGATCGGAGAACCTGTGGTGCTTGCGGTGATCCGCCACCCAGCGCACCAGCGGACCCTCCACCGCCAGGGAGCCCATCACCGCCAGCGCGATCCGCAGCGGCCGCTTCGCCTTGAAGGAACCGTGCGTGAAGTACCGGTGGAAGCCGATGGTGATCCCGTGGCACGTCAGGAAGTACATGAACACCATCAGGCCGAGGTCCAGCCAGCTCACCCCCCGGCCCCAGGCCAGCGGCACCGCCGCCAGCAGCGCCAGGAACGGCACGGTGATGAACAGCAGCAGCGCCACCTGCTCCACGGAGCGCTTCTGCTCACCGCCGCGCGTCGCGGACGGCACGGGGGTACCGGAGGGCGTCGGCGCGCCCTCCATCAGATCGGGACTGAGGGTCATCGGAGATCCCCTGGAGGGTGAGAAGCCGGCAGGTGCCCCGGCCACGGCCCCAGACCTACGGACCCGTAACCTACGGCAACGTAAGTATGGCAAAACCGGCCCCCGCGGCAAGAGGAGCACGCCCGCACCACGCCGCCCCGCCAGTACACGGGCCCACTCTGCCGGGGCACAGGGACCCGCCGCCTATCCTGGTGTCGTCGGACAGCGCGGTCCGCACGGGCAGCCCGGGCTGCGCACCACCATCGGCACCGCCGGACGCGCACCCCCGGGAGCCCACAGCCCAGTAGCGCTCGAACACTGCAAGGAGCCGCACCTGTGAGCAGTGCTGACCAGGCCCCCCAGGCCCCCGTCACCCAGCCCGCCGACCCGTCCGACCGCACGCGCGCCGCGCAGACGGCCAACGCGGAACTGCGCGCCGACATCCGCCGCCTCGGCGACCTCCTCGGCGAAACCCTCGTACGCCAGGAGGGCCAGGACCTCCTCGACCTCGTCGAACGCGTCCGCGCACTCACCCGCACCGACGGCGAGGCCGCCGCCGAGCTGCTCGGCGACACCGACCTGGAGACCGCCGCCAAGCTGGTGCGCGCCTTCTCCACCTACTTCCACCTCGCCAACATCACCGAGCAGGTCCACCGCGGCAAGGAGCTGCGCGCCCACCGCGCCGCCGAGGGCGGGCTCCTCGCCCGCACCGCCGACATGCTCAAGGACGCCGACCCCGAGCACCTGCGCGAGACGGTCAAGAACCTCAACGTCCGCCCCGTCTTCACCGCACACCCCACCGAGGCCGCCCGCCGCAGCGTCCTCAACAAGCTCCGGCGCATCGCCGCCCTCCTCGAAGAGCCCGTCACCGGAGCCGGCGACCGCCGCCGCCACGACCTGCGCCTCGCCGAGAACATCGACCTCGTCTGGCAGACCGACGAACTCCGCGTCGTCCGCCCCGAGCCCACCGACGAGGCCCGCAACGCCATCTACTACCTCGACGAACTCCACGCCGACGCCGTCGGCGACGTCCTCGAGGACCTGGCCGCCGAACTCCAGCGCGTCGGCGTCGAACTCCCCGCCGGCACCCGCCCCCTCACCTTCGGCACCTGGATCGGAGGCGACCGCGACGGCAACCCCAACGTCACCCCCGACGTCACCCGCGACGTCCTGATCCTCCAGCACGAACACGGCATCACCGACGCCCTGGAACTCATCGACTTCCTGCGCGGACTGCTCTCCAACTCCATCCGCTACACGGGCGCCACGGAGGAACTCCTCACCTCCCTCCAGGCCGACCTCGAACGCCTCCCCGAGATCAGCCCCCGCTACAAGCGCCTCAACGCCGAAGAGCCCTACCGCCTCAAGGCCACCTGCGTCCGCCAGAAGCTCCTCAACACCCGCGAACGCCTCGCCAAGGGCACCCCCCACGAGGAAGGCCGCGACTACCTCGGCACCGCCGAGCTCCTCACCGACCTCACCCTCATCCAGACCTCCCTGCGCGAACACCGCGGCGCCCTCTTCGCCGACGGCCGCATGGACCGCACCATCCGCACCCTGGCCGCCTTCGGCCTCCAGCTCGCCACCATGGACGTCCGCGAGCACGCCGACGCCCACCACCACGCCCTCGGCCAGCTCTTCGACCGGCTCGGCGAGGAGTCCTGGCGCTACACCGACATGCCCCGCGACTACCGGCAGAAGCTCCTCGCCAAGGAACTCCGCTCCCGCCGCCCCCTCGCACCCACCCCCGCACCCCTCGACGCCGCCGGCCAGAAGACCCTCGGCGTCTTCTCCGCCATCAAGGACGCCTTCGAGAAGTTCGGCCCCGAGGTCATCGAGTCCTACATCATCTCGATGTGCCAGGGCGCCGACGACGTCTTCGCCGCCGCCGTCCTCGCCCGCGAGGCAGGCCTCCTCGACCTCCACGCCGGCTGGGCCAAGATCGGCATCGTCCCCCTCCTGGAGACCACCGACGAGCTCCGCGCCGCCGACGTCATCCTCGACGAGATGCTCGCCGACCCCTCCTACCGGCGCCTCGTCTCCCTGCGCGGCGACGTCCAGGAGGTCATGCTCGGCTACTCCGACTCCAGCAAGTTCGGCGGCATCACCACCAGCCAGTGGGAGATCCACCGCGCCCAGCGCCGGCTGCGCGACGTGGCCCACCGCCACGGCGTACGCCTGCGCCTCTTCCACGGCCGCGGCGGCACCGTCGGCCGCGGCGGCGGCCCCTCCCACGACGCGATCCTCGCCCAGCCCTGGGGCACCCTCGAAGGCGAGATCAAGGTCACCGAGCAGGGCGAGGTCATCTCCGACAAGTACCTCGTCCCCTCACTGGCCCGCGAGAACCTGGAACTGACCGTCGCGGCCACCCTCCAGGCCTCCGCCCTGCACACCGCCCCCCGCCAGTCCCCCGACGCCCTCACCCGCTGGGACGCGGCCATGGACATCGTGTCCGACGCCGCCCACTCCGCCTACCGCGAACTCGTCGAGGACCCCGACCTCCCCGCCTACTTCTTCGCCGCCACCCCCGTCGACCAGCTCGCCGACCTCCACCTCGGCTCCCGGCCCTCCCGCCGCCCCGACTCCGGCGCCGGCCTCGACGGCCTGCGCGCCATCCCCTGGGTCTTCGGCTGGACCCAGTCCCGCCAGATCGTCCCCGGCTGGTACGGCGTCGGCTCCGGCCTCAAGGCCCTGCGCGAATCCGGCCAGGACGACGCCCTCGGCGAGATGGGCCAGAAGTGGCACTTCTTCCGCAACTTCCTGTCCAACGTCGAGATGACCCTCGCCAAGACCGACCTGCGCATCGCCCGCCACTACGTGGACACGCTCGTCCCCGAGCACCTCAAGCACGTCTTCGCCCGCATCGAGGCCGAGCACGAGCTCACCGTCCGCGAGGTCCTGCGCATCACCGGCGGCGAGGAGCTCCTCGACTCCCAGCCCGTCCTCCAGCAGACCTTCGCCGTCCGCGACGCCTACCTGGACCCCATCTCCTACCTCCAGGTCTCCCTCCTGGCCCGCCAGCGCGCCGCCGCCGCCCGCGGCGAGACCCCCGACCCGCTCCTGGCCCGCGCCCTGCTGCTGACCGTCAACGGAGTCGCCGCCGGCCTGCGCAACACCGGCTGACCCCCGCCCGCACGCACGGAAGCCCCCGCCGGAACCGGCGGGGGCTTCCCCGTGTCCTGCGGCCGATCAGGAGTTGTAGGCCGACTGCGCCCGCTCCAGACCCTCCTGGACCAGACACTCCACCGCGTCCGCCGACCGGTCCACGAACCAGTCCAGCTCCTTGCGCTCCGTCGAGGAGAAGTCCTTCAGCACGAAGTCCGCCACCTGCATCCGCCCCGGCGGCCGGCCGATCCCGCACCGCACCCGGTGGTAGTCCGCGCCCATCGACTTCGTCATCGACTTCAGCCCGTTGTGGCCGTTGTCCCCGCCGCCCAGCTTCAGCCGCAGCGTCGCGTAGTCGATGTCCAGCTCGTCGTGGACCGCCACCACCCGCTCCAGCGGCACCTTGTAGAAATCGCGCAGCGCCGTCACCGGACCGCCCGACAGGTTCATGAACGACATCGGCTTCGCGATCACCACCCGCCGGTTCGCCGGCCCCGGAGCGCCCATCCGGCCCTCCAGCACCTGCGCCCGCGCCTTGTGCGCCTTGAACCTGCCGCCGATCCGCTCGGCCAGCAGGTCGGCCACCATGAAGCCGATGTTGTGGCGGTTGCCGGCGTACTCCGCCCCCGGGTTCCCCAGACCGACGATCAGCCAGGGTGCCGCGTCGTCCGACATCAAAAGCTCCTTAAGGCCTTGCCTAGTCCTGCCATGAACGAAGACGACCGCCGTCCCGCTCCAGTGGAGCCGGACGGCGGTCGGTCAGCAACTGCTGAGGGGGAACGGCGAGGCTCAGGCCTCGTCGCCCGCGGCCTCGGCGGCCGGCTCCTCGGCCTGCGGGGCGACGACCTGCAGGACGGCGGTCTCACCGTCGACGGCCAGCGCGGTGCCGGCCGGCAGGACCAGGTCGGAGGCGTGCACCGTGGCACCGGCCTCCAGGCCCGCGATCGAGACGGTGATCTCGGTCGGGATGTGGGTGGCCTCGGCCTCGACGGCGACGGTGGTGAGGAGGGTCTCCAGCAGGTTGCCGCCGGCGGCCAGGTCGCCCTCGGTCACGACGGGAACCTCGACGGTGACCTTCTCGCCCTTCTTGACGATCAGGAAGTCGACGTGGGTCAGGGTGCGCTTGACCGGGTGACGCTGGATCGCCTTCGGGATGACCAGCTCGGTGCCGTCGCCCGCGATGTCCAGGGAGAGCAGGACGTTCGGGGTCTTGAGCGCCATCATCAGGCCGTGGCCCTCGACGTCGACGTGCTTCGGGGTGGAGCCGTGGCCGTAGATGACACCGGGGACCAGGCCGTCGCGGCGGGCCTGACGGGCGGCGCCCTTGCCGAAGTTGGAACGGGTGGAAGCGGAAAGCTTGACCTCGGACATGCTCACTCCTCGTGGGGTGACGGAAACGGAAGACAGTCACCCGGCCGAAACGGCCTGCTACGAAGAGCGCGTCGATAACGGAGCACCCGTACCGGAAAACAGGTACGGCCTCCCTCGCCGAGCAACTCATCGAGTGTACCCGGCGGGAAGGCCGTACCCAAAAGGATCTAGCGAGGGCCCCTGGGGCCTACTGCTGCTCCTCGAACAGGCTCGTCACCGAACCGTCCTCGAACACCTCGCGCACCGCGCGGGCGATCATCGGCGCGATCGACAGGACCGTGATCTTGTCGAGCTCCAGGTCGGACGGGTCGGGCAGGGTGTTCGTGAAGATGAACTCGCTGACCTTCGAGTTCTTCAGACGGTCGGCCGCCGGACCCGACAGGATGCCGTGCGTGGCCGTCACGATGACGTCCTCCGCGCCGTGCGCGAACAGCGCGTCGGCGGCGGCGCAGATCGTGCCACCCGTGTCGATCATGTCGTCGACCAGGACGCAGACGCGGCCCTTGACCTCACCCACGACCTCGTGGACCGTCACCTGATTGGCGACGTCCTTGTCGCGGCGCTTGTGCACGATCGCCAGCGGCGCGTCCAGACGGTCGCACCAGCGGTCGGCCACGCGCACGCGGCCGGCGTCCGGGGAGACCACCGTCAGCTTGCTGCGGTCCACCTTGGCGCCCACGTAGTCCGCGAGGACGTTCAGCGCCGACAGGTGGTCCACCGGGCCGTCGAAGAAGCCCTGGATCTGGTCCGTGTGCAGGTCGACCGTCAGGATGCGGTCCGCACCCGAGGTCTTCAGCAGGTCCGCCACCAGACGCGCCGAGATCGGCTCGCGGCCCTTGTGCTTCTTGTCCTGACGGGCGTACCCGTACGACGGGATGATCACCGTGATGGAACGAGCCGACGCGCGCTTCAGCGCGTCGATCATGATGAGCTGCTCCATGATCCACTTGTTGATCGGAGCCGTGTGGCTCTGGATCAGGAAGCAGTCCGCGCCACGCGCCGACTCCTGGAAGCGGACGTAGATCTCACCGTTCGCGAAGTCGAAAGCCTTGGTCGGCACCAGGCTGACCCCCAGCTGGTGCGCGACCTCCTCGGCCAGCTCGGGGTGGGCGCGGCCGGAGAAGAGCATCAGCTTCTTCTCGCCGGTCGTCTTGATCCCGGTCACAGCACTGTCTCCTCAGACGTGTGAAAAGCTGCTCGCCCCCGTGTACGTCCGTCCCGCACACGGTGAGCCAGCCGAATTGCGTGCACCTATCACGGTACGCCGTCCCGGGCGTACTCGTTTCCGGTCAGTTCACCTCAGCGGTGGCCGGAGTCCTTCTCGGACGAGGACTGCGCGGCCGTCGCGGCGGCGCTGCCGGGCCGCTTGCGGGCCACCCAACCCTCGATATTCCGCTGCTGGCCGCGCGCCACGGCGAGCGCGCCCGCCGGAACGTCCTTCGTGATCACCGATCCGGCGGCCGTGTAGGCGCCGTCCCCGATCGTGACCGGCGCCACAAACATGTTGTCCGAACCCGTCTTGCAATGTGAGCCGACGGTGGTGTGGTGCTTGTGCTCGCCGTCGTAGTTCACGAAGACGCTGGCCGCGCCGATGTTCGTGTACTCGCCGATGGTCGCGTCGCCGACGTAGGAGAGGTGCGGCACCTTCGTGCCCTCGCCGATCTTCGCGTTCTTCATCTCGACGTACGTGCCGGCCTTCGCCTTCGCGCCCAGGTCCGTCCCCGGACGCAGGTACGCGAACGGGCCGACGGTCGCCCCGTCGCCGATCACGGCGCCGTCGGCCACGGTGTTGTCCACCCGGGCGCCCGCGCCCACGCGGGTGTCCTTCAGGCGGGTGTTCGGGCCGACCTCGGACCCCTCGCCGACGTGGGTGGCGCCCAGCAGCTGGGTGCCGGGGTGGATCAGGGCGTCCTGCCCGAAGGTGACGGTCACGTCCACGAACACGCTGCCCGGGTCCACGACGGTCACGCCCGCGAGCATGGCCTGCTCCAGCAGGCGCGCGTTCAGCAGGGCGCGGGCCTCGGCGAGCTGCACGCGGTTGTTGATCCCGAGGATCTGCCGGTGGTCGGCGCCGACCGCCGCGCCGACGCGGTGTCCCGCCTCGCGCAGGATCCCGAGCACGTCGGTGAGGTACTCCTCGCCCTGGCTGTTGTCGGTGCGGACCTTGCCGAGGGCGTCGGCGAGGAGGGCGCCGTCGAAGGCGAAGACCCCGGAGTTGATCTCGCGGATCGCGCGCTGGCCCTCGGTGGCGTCCTTGTGCTCGACGATCGCGGTGACGGCGCCGGTCGCGGGGTCGCGGACGATGCGGCCGTAGCCGGTGGAGTCGGGGACCTCGGCGGTGAGGACGGTGACGGCGTTGCCGTCGGCCGCGTGGGTGGCGGCGAGGGCGCGCAGGGTCTCCCCGGTCAGCAGCGGGGTGTCGCCGCAGACGACGATGACGGTCCCGTCGACGGTGCCGCCGAGCTCCTCCAGGGCCATCCGGACGGCGTGGCCGGTGCCGTTCTGCTCGTACTGGACGGCGGTGCGGACGCCGGCGTCGACGCCGGCGAGGTGCGCGGTCACCTGCTCGCGGGCGTGGCCCACGACGACGACGAGGTGGGTCGGGTCGAGCTCGCGGGAGGCGGCGACCACGTGACCGACGAGCGAGCGCCCGCAGATCTCGTGCAGGACCTTGGGGGTCGCGGACTTCATGCGGGTGCCCTCACCCGCTGCGAGTACGACGACGGCTGCCGGGCGGGTTGCGCTCACGGGTGTGCCCTTCGGCTTCGGGGGTGGACCCGTGAAGGATAGCGGGGGGCCACGGGTCGAAAACGAAGCCGGGTCCCGACCTTGAGGTCAGGACCCGAACATGGCTTTGCTCCCCCGCCAGGACTCGAACCCGGACATAGGACTCCAAAGGTCCCAGTGCTGCCGATTACACCACAGGGGATAGCAAATCAATCCAAATCGGACATCCAGCTCTTCTGGTCGGGATTGATCGCTCCTACTATGCCGCACCAAGCCCCCTCGATGCGACGGTGTAGATCGGCGCCTTTCAGTACTCGTACCGCCAGGCAGCCGTGGTACCCGTCACCTGTGTTCTTTCGGTTGGTGAGGGGGTTGTGGCGCTTCAGGGTGGTCTTGCCGAAGTGCGAGGCGTCGAGCCCGACCACTTCGGCCCAGTACTCCTCGGACGCTATGACGTCGGCGGTTTCGTGGATCTGAAGGGTGAAGCGGAGCCGGTCGTCCGTCACGCCCATCATGCGAAGCCATGCCAGGAACGTCCGGATCATGTCGGGGTCGCTGTTGACGAACTTGACCTGGTGGTGCGGCCTGGCCTTCGCCCCCTCGGCCCAGTAGAGGGCAATGCCGATGAGGAACAGTTCCCTCTCGGTGATCGTCCCGACCGCCTCGCGCGCCGCTGTTCGCGTGGTCTCGTATGCGGCCTTCCTGCGGTCATGGGCTTCCCGTCGGCCCTGCTGTGCTCGCTCCATGTTTGTGCCCAGCGGGCTTGCTCGCCGCTCGGGCTTCGGGAGGTCGCGGACCCAGAGGGAGATCGAGCTCTTCGAGCAGCCCAGTTCGAGCTGGATCTGGTCGTACGTCATGCCCTGGAGGCGGAGTTCCCTGGCCCGGTCACGGAGGTCGTCCTTGGCGTTGGGGCGCCTCGTCCATTCCGGTGCGGGTTCGCCCTCCAGGAGACGGTTGAGGATGTCGTTGTTGTGGACGTGCAGCCGGTCGCGGATCTGGCGGCGGCTGAGGCCCTCGCGGCGGAGTGTGACGGCCTGCTCGCGGAGGGACTCGAAGGTCGCGGCCCCGCTGCGGAGGCCGCCGGTGCCGTCGCCGGGGCGACGTCGGATTTCGCTCATGCCGTCACTGTCGTCCGGAATGTGGGATTCAGGTCCCGTATGCCGGGCGGTTCAGTCGTACGTGCGATTACCCCGCGTTCGCCGGAATTTCGTTCGGCGGCGTGCTGCGGCCGCTGCGTACGCTGGGCGGTATGACCAGTACGGGGGATGTGCGGGACGGGGCCGGGCGGGACGGGCCCTGGTGGTGGGAGCGGCGGCGGGGGGTCGTGCTCGACGGGGGGCTGGGGGTCGTCTCGGCCGTCGAGTGCGCCCTGGAGGGGGCTCCGTTCGCGCGTGACGCCGGGCTGCCGGTGGCGCTCGGGGTGGTGTTCGGGGTCTTCGTGGGGGCCGTGCTGGTGCTGCGGCGGCGGTGGCCGGTCGCCGTGGTGCTGGTGGGGATCGCCGTGACGCCGGCGGCGATGGGGTTCCTGCTCGGGGTGGTGGGGCTGTACACGCTGGCCGCCTGCGAGGTGCCCCGGCGGGTCACGGCCACGCTGGCGTCGATGTCGCTGGCCGGGACGTTCGTCGTCACCTATCTGCGGACGCGGGGGGACGTGGACGGGGAGGGCGCGCTGGTGTTCGTGCTGTCCGCGTTCATGGCGGTGGCGCTGACCGTGCCGCCGGTGCTGCTCGGGCTGTACGTGGGGGCGCGGCGGCGGCTGATGGAGAGCCTGCAGGAGCGGGCGGACTCGCTGGAGCGGGAGCTGTCGCTGCTGGCCGACCGGGCGGAGGAGCGGGCGGAGTGGGCGCGTCAGGAGGAGCGGACGCGGATCGCGCGGGAGATGCACGACGTGGTGGCGCACCGGGTGTCGCTGATGGTGGTGCACGCGGCGGCGTTGCAGGCGGTGGCCGGGAAGGACCCGGAGAAGGCGGTGCGCAACGCGGCGCTGGTGGGTGACATGGGGCGCCAGGCGTTGACGGAGCTGCGGGAGATGCTGGGGGTGCTGCGGGCGCCGGGGACGCCGGTGCGGGCGGTGGCTCCGGTGGCGGTGGCGGCGGCGCCGGTGGGGGAGGAGGGGCCTTCGCTGGCGGAGCTGGAGGTGCTCGTGGGGCAGTCGCGGGCGGCGGGGATGAGCGTCGAGATGGTGGTGCAGGGGGAGCGCTGCGGGTACGCGGCGGAGGTGGAGCAGACGGCGTACCGGGTGGTGCAGGAGGCGCTGACGAACTGCCACAAGCACGCTCCGGGCGCGCGGGTCGTCGTACGGCTGGCGCACCGGGAGGGGGAGGTGGCGATGCAGGTGGAGAACGGGCCGTGTGAGGGGGAGGCGCGGGGGGCGGATCTGCCGAGCGGGGGGAACGGCCTCGTAGGGATGCGGGAGCGGGTGCTGGGGCTGGGCGGGGTGTTCGTGTCGGGGCCCACGGACGGGGGCGGGTTCAAGGTGTCGGCGGTGCTGCCGTCGAGGTAGGTCCCGCCCCCGGCCGGGTCAGGGTTCGGTGGTGAGGCGGGCGGGCTGGAGGCCGGTGAGGAGGAGGGTGAGGGCCTCGTCGAGGGTGTTGCCGAGGTACCAGTCGCCGGTGTGGTCGACGAGGTAGGTGCGGCCTTCGCGGTCGATGGCGAGGTGGGCGCCGCCGCCGGTGTCGGAGCCGAGGGGGCAGAGCTGGGTGGAGAGGGCCCGGCCGAGGTCGGCGAAGGTGCGGGCGAGGTGGAGCCCGGTCAGGGGGTCGAGGCGGACCGGGGTGGGGGCTATCTGGCGGCCGGGTCCGGGGGCGGTGATCGTGAGGCCGCCGAACTCGGCCCAGGCCTCGACGGCGGCCGGGAAGACGGTGTGGCGGTGGCCGGCGGGGGTGGTGTGGTCGCGCAGGGCGTCGGCCCAGTACTCGGCCTGCTTGATGTCCCAGCGGCCGGGTTCCCAGCCGGCGGTGCGCAGGGCGGCGTCGACGCCGACGGGGAAGCGGTTGGCGGAGGAGCGGCCGTAGGAGGCGGATGCGGCGGAGGCGGCGGAGGCGGCCGAGGCCGGCGTGGCCGAGGAGGCTGAGGAGGCGGTCATGGTGGCTACTCGGGCTGGGTGAGGTCGACGGGTCGTACGCCGAAGTGGTTGAGGAGCGCGTCACAGGAGCGGCAGGGGGGTGCGTAGCTGCCGTGGAGGGGGTCGCCGTCCTCGCGGATGCGGCGGGCGGTGATCTTGGAGTGCTTCAGGGCGCGGCGGGCCTCGCTCGCGGTGAGGGGCTTGCGGGAGGCGCGTCTGCTGCGGGCGCCTTCGACGGTGGTGAGGTGGCGGGAGAGGAGTATCGCCTCGGGACATCGGCCGGTGAAGCGTTCCCGCTGGCCGCTGGTGAGGGTGTCGAGGAAGTCCTGGACGAGGGGGTGCAGTACGGGGGGCCGGTCGCCCTTCCCGGCGGTGCCGGTGAGGGTTTCGCCGCGTACGGAGAGGGCGGCGGCGACGGTGGGCAGGATGCCGTCCCGGCGGAAGCGGAGCACGGGCGGGGTGTGGGGTCCGGCCGCGCTGCTCCAGCGCAGGCGGGGGTCGCCGGCCGGGCCGGCCTCGGTGCTCTGCCCGCGGTCCGCGCGGGGTGCCGCATTGTGCGTGGTCGCTGTCTGCATGGTGCCTCTTCCCTCCCGTGGCGGCGGTGGTGGCCGCTGTCGCGCACGCCCCCGTGCCGCGGGGACAGCCTGTCAAATGTCCGCTGTCACGTGGAAGCGGGGTCGAATATTCGTATCAATTCGGATGTTCCCGCCCGGCGCGCCCCTGCGGGGGCCGGGCGCGGGTGAGGGTCTTGCCCGAGCACATAGGCTGTGGTGAACCAGCCAGATCCAGCAGGGGGCCACCACCATGACGACAGGTCGGCTCGGGCAGCAGGCCGTGCCACCCAACGCCGCGTACGCGGGGCAGGTCGTGCATTTCCCGGACCCGGTCCGGGCCGCTCGGCATCCCCACGGCGTGCGGATGGACGGGGACGGTCATCCCGATTTCTCGCGGTACGCGCGGGCGGCCGTCGAGATCGCCGAGCCCCCGGAGGGTTTCGGTGCGGACGAGCTGCGGCTGACGGACTGCGTGTCCGCGAACGCGGCGATGCGGGCGGCGGGCCATCCGCTGTGGGACACGGTGGGGCCGGTGGCGACGCCGCACGGCTGGACGTGGCACCACGTCGCGGGTTCGCGGCGGATGGAGCTGGTCCCGGTCGAGGTGAAGGCGCTGCTGCGGCACCACGCGGGTCTGGCGACGGCTCCGGTGGACCACGAGAAGCGTGGCGGGCGGCCGCTCCAGGAGGTGCGGCCGGCGCACCTGGGGCTGCCGAAGTCGCTGGTGTCGGTGTCGGAGTCGCAGGTGCAGGGCGTCGAGGAGGACCTCGGCTACCGGCTTCCGGAGGCGTACCGCTCGTTCCTGAAGGCGGCGGGCGGGTGCGCGCCGGTGGGCGCGGGGCTGTTCGTGGAGCTGGGGATGCTGGTGGACCAGCCGTTCTTCACGGTGCGTGAGGAGGCGGCGGTCAACGACCTCGTCTACATCAACAAGTGTCTGCGGGACCACCTGACGAAGGACTACCTGTGCGTGGCCTTCGTGCAGGGCGGGCTGCTGGCGGTGAAGGTGCGGGGCGATCAGGTCGGTTCCGTCTGGTTCTCCCCGTACGACGACGCGCGCGACCGGGACGGCTGGTCGGTGCAGGAGCGTGTGGAGCGGCTGTTGCTGCCGTGCGGTGCCGATTTCGATGCCTTCCTGGAGCGGTTGGCGGGGAACCCGCCGGAGCTGGAGACGGTGGCCGGTCTGATGGTGGACGGCGGATTCGCGCGCTCGGTTGCAGTGTCCGGGTCGGTTCCGGTGGCTGACGCCGCCATGGGTGAGGGGTGACGGCGTCGTGGTGACGTTCGCGCAGGCGCAGGAGCGCGCCGAGGAGTGGATCAACGGGGACGTGCCCGGGTACCAGCACCGCGAGGTGCGGGTGCGGGAGTTCGGGCTGGGCTTCGTGGTGTGGGCGGAGGACCGGGCCGGTGGTCCGGTGTCGGGTGGCGGCCGGCAGCGGCTGGTCATCGCGCGGGACAGCGGTGAGGTGACGCTGTGGCCGGGGCTGCCGGTGGGTGAGGTGATCCGGCGGTACGAGGAGGAGTACGGGGCGGCCGCGACGGCGGCGGCTTCGGAGGCCTCGGTTCCGCCGCCGCGGATCGACTCGGAGCAGACGTCGTTCATGCTGAGCCCGCCGGAGTGGCTGCAGCAGGCCGCGGACCGGGCGGGGATTCCGCCGGTGGTGGGGGCGGGGTCGGGGGCTTCCGGGTCGGCGTCCGGGGCCGGGGGTGGGGCTGGTTCTGGTTCCGGTCCTGGTTCTGGTTCTGCTTCCGGTCATTCCGCCGGTGGGTCCGGGGGCGGTGCGGCTCCGGCCGGGTCCGGGCCGTGGGCCGGTTCCGGTTCTGGTTCGGGTTCCGCCTCCGATGGTTCCGGGGCCGCTGCGGCTCCGGCCGGGTCCACGCCGTGGGCCGGGACGGATGTGAACCCGGGGGCCGATGACGGCTCGGTGCCGCTGCCCGCGACGGTGTTCGCGCCGCCGCTGTCCGGCTCCGACTTCGAGGACGCCCCGGCTTCCTCCGGCGCGGGCGCGGAGGCCAAGACCCAGCTGATGTCGGGTGGCAGCCAGCTGCCGAGGACCGCGATCGCTCCGGCACTGGCGCTCCAGGCGGAGGCCGCGGGTGCGGGTGCGGGTGCCGCGGGGGCGCCGGGTGGTGCGCCGCAGGGCGCCGGCCCGATGCCGCCCGTGCCGCCGGGGGCCGGCGCGCCGGGGATGCCCGGGGCGCCTGGTGCGTCTGGTGTGCCTGGCGCTCCGGCTGTGCCTGCGGCGCCCGGTGCGGCTGGTGGGCCGGGTGCTTCCGGTGGTTCTGGTGCACCTGGGATGCCTGGTGCTCCCGGTGCTCCCGGTGCTCCCGGTGCTCCCGGTGCTCCCGGTGCTCCCGGTGCGCCTGGTGCGCCCGGTGCTCCCGTGCCGCCTGTGCCCGGTGGGGTGCCTTCGGGTTCCGGTGGGGCCGGGGGTGCGGCCTATGCCGCGACGATGCTGGCCGCTCCCGGGACCGTTCCGACGCCGCCCGGTCCGCCGGCGCCGCCTTCCGCTCCCCCGGGTCCGCCCGGGGCTCCGGCCGCTCCCGGTTCCGGTTCGCTCGGCGGTGGGCTCGACTACGCCGCGACGATGCTGGCCGGTCCGGCCGTCGTGCAGCCGCCGCAGCCGCCCGGCCCGCCTGGTGCGCCCGGTGCGCCGGTGGGTCCGCCCGCGCCGCCCGGGCCGCCCGGTGGTTCGCTCGGCGGCGGGCTCGACCATGCCGCGACGATGCTGGCCGGTCCGGCCGTCGTGCAGCCGCCCCAGCCGCCCGGCCCGCCCGGTGCTCCCGGCGCGCCCGGTGCCCCCGGGGCTCCCGGTGCGCCCGGCGGCGGGATGCAGCACGCCGCGACGATGCTGGCCGGTCCCGGTGCCGTGCCGCCGCCCGGGCCGCCCTCCGCGCCGCCCGGCGGTCCGGCGGGGCAGCAGCCGGCCCCGTCCGGCGCGCCCACGGTCGGCCCCGGCTACCAGGCCGTGCTCCGCTACCGTGCGCCCGACGGCTCCGAGCAGCAGCTCATCCGCCGCTCGGCGCCCGGTACCCCGCACCCCGAGTGGCAGATCCTGTACGAGCTCCGCGCGATGAACGTGCCGCCGCAGCAGGTGCTGGAGCTGCACACCGAGCTGGCCTCCTGTGAGCTGCCCGGCGGCTACTGCGCCCGGATGATCCGGGAGACGTGGCCGCAGGTGCGGATCACGAGCGTGGCCCCGTACGGGACCGACCACGCCGGACGTCAGCAGGGCATGCGGCACCTGCTCACCCATCAGGGTGAGCTGCACCAGGTGGCGGACGGTCCGGCGCGTCCGGCGCCGGTCCGGGCGCCGCTGCCGCAGGTCCCGCTCCAGCCGGCGATCCCGATGGACGCGATCGCGCAGGAGCTGGCGGGGGCGTTCGGTCCGCAGGGCGTGTTCCGTTTCGACCAGCGGGCGGTGTCGCGCCAGGGCGTGCCGGAGATCGTGGCGCAGACCCTGATGTGGGCGGGTCTGCCGGTCGACTTCGGGCCGTTCTTCTGGGCGCAGGCGGTGCCGGGGCAGCCGGTGCCGACGCTGGCCGAGCTGGCCGCGCAGCGGCAGGTGCAGCCGGCGTCGGACGCGGGTTCGTACCTGGTCGTCGGCAGCGACTTCGGCAAGGCGCTGTGCGTGCAGTACGGGACGGCGCACATCGTGGCCGTTCCGGTGGAGGGCGGTCCGGGCGGGGCGCCCGTGCCGCCGCAGTTCGTGAACTCGAGCCTGCCGCAGTTCGCGCGGTCGCTGGCGATGCTGGGTCACATGTGGCGGCTGCGCCAGCATCTGACGCCGGAGCAGGCCGGGCGCTGGACCGTCGATTTCCAGGCGAATCTGGCGGGTCTCGACAGTGCGGCGCTGGCGTCTCCGGAGAGCTGGTGGTCGGTGCTGCTGGAGCAGATGTGGGACGGGCTGCTCTGACCGGGCCGGTGTGCCGACCGGTGTGCCGGCCGGTGTGCTGACCGGATGAATGGCCGGGCCGGGACCCTCGACGGGGGTCCCGGCCCGGCCATTCAGGCTTCTGGCCCCAAATGACGCATCCTTGACGGGAATCCCCGCGAGAGAGGCGCTTCCAGGATGAGTGCACCCATGTCACCTCACGGACCCCAGGGCTTCCCGACCGTGCGCGGCGGCCGCGGCTACCGGCCGGAGGACGTCGACCGGTACGTCGCCCGGCTGGCCGGCAGCCGGGACGAGGCCTGGGAACGGGTGGCGCGGCTGACCGTCCTGGCGCGGCAGATGGAGGAGGAGGCGGAGCGGCTGCGCGCGGCGGTCGCGTCGCTGGCCCCGCAGACGTACGACGAGCTGAGCGAGCGTGCCCGGCGGATCCTGTCGCTGGCCCAGGAGGAGGCGGAGGTCCTGCGGGCGGACGCGCGGGCGGACGCCGTGGAGGCGGCGGGCGCGGCCGAGGCGCACGCCGACCGGGTCGCGGAGCTGGCCCGGCACGACGCGGAGGCGGTGCGCGAGCAGACCGAGGTGCGGGCGCGGCAGGGGCTGCTGCGGGCGCAGCGGGAGGCGGACGGGGTACGGGCGGCGGCGCGCGAGGAGGCCGCGGGGTGGCGGGCCGATGCGCAGGCCGGGCTGGCGGAGACGCGGCGGCGTGCGCAGGCGCTGCTCGCGGAGCGGGAGCAGGAGCAGGTGGAGCGGCGGGACGCGGCCGAACGGGAGGCGGCGGCGCGGGAGGCGGAGCAGGAGGCGCGGCTCGCGGAGATGGAGCGGTACGCGCAGGCGCGGCTGGCGGAGGCGCGGCGGGGGTTCGCGGAGGCGGAGGAGTCGGCGCGGCACGGGCAGGAGGACGCGGAGGCGCGGGCGGCGGACCTGGTGGCGCAGGCGCGGGTGCGTCAGGAGCGGGTGGGGCGGGAGACGGACCGGATCCTGCGGGAGCACGCGGAGGCGCAGGAGGAGATGCGGGCCCACATGAACCACGTCCGCTCCAGCCTGGCGGCCCTGACGGGCCGGGCCCCGGCGGAGGGGTAGGGCGCCGCCGCCGCTGCCCCGGCCGGGCGGGCGGGGGGCGGGGCGCCGCCGTCGCCGCCGGCCCCCGGTCGGGGGCGGGGTCAGAGGCGGGGGAGGAAGTCCGCGATCAGCGGGGTGATCTCGTCGAGGTGGGTCTCCAGCGCGAAGTGTCCGGCGCCCTCGAAGACGTGGACCTCGGCCCCCGGAGCGTCCCGCAGGTAGGCCTTGGCCCCGGCGGGGGTGAAGAAGGGGTCCCCCGCGCCCCAGACGACGAGCAGCGGGACCCCCGAGTCGCGGATCCACGTCTGCCAGGCCGGGTAGTGGGCGAAGTTCGAGGCGTAGTCGAAGGCGAGGTCGGCCTGGGCGTCCCGGCGGCCGGGCAGGCCGAGGTAGTGGACGTCGAGGGTCCAGTTGTCGGGGGAGATCAGGGCGGGGTCGGCGACGCCGGTCTCGTACTGGAAGCGGGTGCCCTCCAGGGTGAACAGGGCGCGCACCCGTTCCTCGTTGCCCGGTTCCTCGCGCCGCAGTCCCGCGAAGGCGCGTGCTTCGTCGGAGAGGCCCTCGTCGTAGGCGTTGCCGTTCTGGACGATGAGGCCGGTGATCCGTTCGGGGCGCCGGGAGGCGAGGCGCAGGCCGACGGGGGCGCCGAAGTCGAAGACGTACAGGGCGAAGCGGTCCAGGGCGAGGGCGTCGGTGAACCCCTCCACGACGTCGGCGAGCCGGTCGAAGGTGTAGGTGAAGCCGGCCGGGGCGTCGGTGCGGCCGAAGCCGGGGTAGTCGGGGGCGATCAGCCGGTACGGGGTGCCGGCGAGGGCGTCCATGAGGCGGGTGAACTGGTGCGAGGCGGTGGGGAAGCCGTGCAGGAGCAGCAGGACGGGGCCGTCGGCGGGGCCGCTTTCGCGGTAGGCCACGGTCACGCCGTCGACGTCTACGGTGCGGTGCGCGATCATCACATGCCTCCAGTGGGTCAAGTGGCATTAGTCTCGGACGGAGATCGCTAATGTGTCAACTGGCCTTGTTAGCATTAGCCGGTGACGTTCTTTCCGTTGACCGGCGAGCCCCTCGCGCTCGATCTGCTGAACACCCGGCCCGCCGACGCCGGCGACCTCATCGCCGACCGGGCCGGTCTCGCGGCCTGGCTGGCGGTGGAGGGCGACCGGCTGAGCCGGGTCGTGGAGGTGGGGGAGGCCGAGGTGGCCGCCGTCCACGCCGTACGGGAGGCCGCCGGGCCGGCGCTCGAAGCCGCCCGGCGCGGTGAGCGCCCGCCGGCCGGGGCGCTGGAGGCGCTGAACCGGATCCTCGCCGCGGCCCCCGCCCACCGCGAGCTGTACTGGTCGGCGCTGACCGGGCCGATGGCCGCCCCCCACCGCGAGGCCGCCCCGGCGGCGCGGCTGGCCGCCGAGCTGGCGGACGCGGTGGTGGACCTGCTGACCGACGAGCGGGTGGCGTCGGTGCGCTCGTGCGAGGCGGACGACTGCGTGCTGCTGTTCCTTCCGGCGCACCCCCGGCGGCGCTGGTGCGTGGCGTCGGCCTGCGGGAACCGGGCGCGGGTGGCCCGTTACTACGCCCGGCACAAGGAGGGGCGGGTCTGATGGACATGGACGGGCTGACCGAGAACGAGTACGCGTTCGTGCTCAACGCGTCGGAGATCGACATCCTGCCCGGGGTCTGGGGTGACCTGGTGGAGGAGGACAAGGAGAAGCCGGTCTCCTTCCTCGTCCCGATCCTGCTGCGGCTCGTCGACCAGGGGTGGGTGAGGGTGCACCGGGTGGTCCCCTGGACCTCGCCCGGCGGCACCCCCGGCTACCGGCCGGGCCCCGTGGTCGACCGCGCGGACCTGCCGGCCGTCCTCGCGGACCCCGGGGAGTGGGAGTACCCCGAGGAGTTCGACTGGATCGGCAAGCTCACCCTGACCAGGGCGGACGTCTAGCCCGCCGGCCGCGCCGCCGCCGGCTGCGGGGCGGCCGGCGCCGCCTCGTGGCGGTAGGGGTCGCTGCGCAGGCCGCGGGAGGTGACCACCACCGTGAACGGGGGTTTCAGCTCCGCCGGGAGGGTGGCCGTGAGGGTGCCCGTCGACGGGTCCTGGGCGGCCGGGAGCGGCGTGTCGTCCACCGTGAGGCGGGGGTCGGTGAAGCCGCCGCCCTCGACCGTGAGCACCCCGTCCGCGCCGACGGCCGCGTGGGTGATCACCGGGTTGCCGCGGGTGGCGATCTTGTTCACCAGGTACGCCCCCGCCGGAGCGCCGGTCAGCGCCCAGATCTCGGAGGGGAGTTCGGGCAGGCCGCCGCCCACGTCGGAGAGGAAGAACAGGACGACGTAGAGCATGGTGACCGCGCTCAGCGCCACGTACTGGAGGTCCATGAGGTCGGTGCGGCCGCCGTCGTTGGCGATGAGCTCCCGCAGCGGCCGGCGCCCCGTGGCGGTGGGCTTGGGGGCCGGCTTGGCCATGGTGCCGTTCTCCACCCTGATCCCGACGACCGTCTTCGCCGCGATCAGGGCGACGTAGGGGCCGCCCAGCAGCGGGAGGTAGACCGGGGTGAGGGAGGCCAGCGGGCCGTGCTCGCCGCGGAAGTAGCCGACCCCGCCGCCCGCGGTGAGCCCGTAGCCGAGGATCGCGAGCAGCAGCCAGACCAGGATCACCGTCCAGGCCAGCGCCAGGGTGGTGGAGGTGGAGAGGCGGCCGTCGCGTCCGGTGACGAAGCCCGGGCTGCGGTACAGGCGCAGCGCGACGGGCCCGGCCAGGGCGGCCAGTAACGCCAGTGCGAAGAGTGCGGATGTCATGTCGTCGTCCCCCCGGGTGATGCGGTCTCCGGGAAGAGCCTCACCCGAACAGGGAGGGCATGACAAGTTGTCAAGCGGCCGTCATTCGTGTTCCGGCAGGACCGGGAAGCGCCTCGGCGCCACGAGCAGCAGCACCAGCAGCGCCGTCACCCCGGCGAACGCCGCGCCGAGGAAGATGTGGTCCACCGCGGCGGCCACCGCCCCCCGCAGGTGCTCCGACGCGGCCCGCGAGAGGCCGCCGGGCTCCGCCAGGGCCCGCGAGACGTCGTCCAGCCGGTGCGGCAGCCCCGGCAGCGGCTCCCGTGCCAGCCGGGCGGCGACGGTCGCGTTGGCCACCGCCCCCATCAGCGCGGCCCCCACGGCCTGCCCGACGGTGCGGCAGAACAGCACCGAGGCGGTCGTGGTGCCGCGCTCGGCCCAGTCCACCGTGGACTGCACCCCGACCACCAGCGGCAGCTGGAACAGGCCCAGCGCCCCGCCCAGCAGGAACATGATCAGCGCCGGCTGCCAGACCGGCGCCGGGTGCGGGAGCAGGGCGAAGCCGAACAGGACCAGCGAGGCCAGCCCCATCCCCAGGGCGGCGGTGTCGCGGAAGCCGATGCGCCGGTAGACGTGCTGGCAGACGGCGGCCGTCAGGGGCCAGCTCAGGGTCATCAGGGCCGTCACCAGCCCCGCACCGACCGGCCCGAGGCCGAGCACGGACTGGGCGTAGGTCGGCATGAACACCATCGGGGCGACCATCAGCAGCCCCAGCGCCCCCATCGCCAGGTTGACGGCGGCGATGGTCCGCCGCCGCCACACCCACCC
>NZ_JBFBGN010000069.1:0-36177 GCF_040684675.1 Streptomyces sp. NPDC089915
CCACCCCCCTCTGTGCTGTGTGGGGTTTTAACGCGCTATCCGGCCTAACCCGCCGCCGGCGCCCCGGGAGGCGGCGCGCGGCCGGAAACGGAACCCGGGTTTGCATGATCATGCATAAGCCTGCATACTCATCCCATGTCTAAGGTCCTCACCTCCCTTCCCGTCGGCGAGCGCGTCGGCATCGCCTTCTCCGGCGGACTCGACACCTCCGTCGCGGTCGCGTGGATGCGCGACAAGGGCGCCGTCCCGTGCACCTACACCGCCGACATCGGCCAGTACGACGAGCCCGACATCGCCTCGGTGCCCGGGCGCGCCCAGGCCTACGGCGCCGAGATCGCGCGCCTGGTCGACTGCCGCGCGGCGCTGGTCGAGGAGGGCCTGGCCGCACTGACCTGCGGTGCGTTCCACATCCGCTCCGGCGGGCGCGCCTACTTCAACACCACCCCGCTCGGCCGCGCGGTCACCGGCACCCTGCTGGTCCGCGCGATGCTGGAGGACGACGTCCAGATCTGGGGCGACGGCTCGACCTTCAAGGGCAACGACATCGAGCGGTTCTACCGCTACGGCCTGCTCGCCAACCCGCACCTGCGGATCTACAAGCCCTGGCTGGACGCGGACTTCGTCACCGAGCTCGGCGGCCGCAAGGAGATGTCGGAGTGGCTGCTGGCCCACGGCCTCCCCTACCGGGACAGCACGGAGAAGGCGTACTCCACCGACGCCAACATCTGGGGCGCCACCCACGAGGCCAAGACCCTGGAGCACCTGGACACCGGCGTCGAGACCGTCGAGCCGATCATGGGCGTCCGGTTCTGGGACCCCTCGGTCGACATCGACGCCGAGGACGTCACCATCGGCTTCGAGCAGGGCCGGCCCGTCACGATCAACGGCAAGCAGTTCGCCTCCGCGGTCGACCTGGTCATGGAGGCCAACGCCATCGGCGGCCGGCACGGCATGGGCATGTCCGACCAGATCGAGAACCGGATCATCGAGGCGAAGAGCCGCGGCATCTACGAGGCGCCCGGCATGGCCCTGCTGCACGCCGCGTACGAGCGCCTGGTCAACGCCATCCACAACGAGGACACCCTCGCCCAGTACCACAACGAGGGCCGCCGCCTCGGCCGGCTCATGTACGAGGGCCGCTGGCTGGACCCGCAGGCCCTGATGGTCCGCGAGTCCCTCCAGCGCTGGGTCGGCGCGGCCGTCACCGGCGAGGTCACCCTGCGGCTGCGGCGCGGCGAGGACTACTCGATCCTCGACACCCAGGGCCCGGCCTTCAGCTACCACCCGGACAAGCTGTCCATGGAGCGCACCGAGGACTCGGCCTTCGGCCCGGTGGACCGCATCGGCCAGCTGACCATGCGCAACCTGGACATCGCCGACTCCCGCGCCAAGCTGGAGCAGTACGCGGTGCTCGGCCTGATCGGCAGCGGCAGCCCCGCCGTCGGCGCCGCCCAGGCGGCCGCGACCGGTCTGATCGGCACCATGCCGGAGATGCCCGGCGGCGGCGCCGAGGCCATCGCCTCGCGCGGCGAGGTCTCCGCGGACGAGGTCCTGCTGGACCGCGCCGCGATGGAGTCCGGCACCGACTAGCGGCCGCCGTACCCCGGGCCCCGACTGCCCGTCCGCACCGCCCTCAGGCGGCGCAGGCGGGCAGTCCGCCGTGGTACTCGACCATCTCGCAGAACATCGTCTCCACGTCGAGCCCGTGTCCCGGCGGGGCGCCCGCCGCCTCGGCGTAGGCCCGGTGCAGGTTGGGCACCAGCCGCTCGGCGTCCAGCAGCTCCGCGTACGGGCCGAGGTCCGCCTCCCGGGCGGCCTCCAGCGGGGTCAGCCCCGCCGCGGCGCCCTCCTCGGCCAGCCGCTGCACCCGGCGCAGGTAGCCGGCGGTGGCGTCGAGCAGCTCGGGCCCGCCGACCGGCCCGTGACCGGCGACGACGGTCTCCGGGCCGAGGGCCCGCAGCTCCTCGACGACGGCGAGCGAGCCGGAGACCGAGCCGGTCAGGCAGAACGGCGTGACTCCGGACATCACGATGTCCCCGGTGAACAGCACCCGCTGCTCCGGCAGCCACACCACCGTGTCCCCGGCGGTGTGGGCGGTGCCCGGGTGGATCAGCTCCACCGGGAACTCCCCCGGGTGCAGGGTGAGCCGGTCGCGGTAGGTCAGCCCGGGCAGCTCCACCCGGACCTCGCCCCAGGGGACGTCCGGCCACAAACGGGTCAGGTGCAGTCCGGCGAGGGCCATCTCGGCCCGCGCCCCCTCGTGGGCGACGACCAGGGCCCGGTCGGCGAAGAACCGGTTGCCGAAGGTGTGGTCCCCGTGCGCGTGGGTGTTCACCACGAAGCGCGGGGCGTACGGGGTGACCCGCGCGACCGCCTCCTTCAGGGCCCGCGCACGGGCCTCGGTGGCGGCCGTGTCGATCAGCACGGGCCGGCCGCCGGCCGGGGCGATCAGCCCCGCGTTGTTGAGGCACCAGCCGCCGTCGGGCTGGAGGTGGGCCCAGACGTGCTCGGCCACCTCCACCGTGCGGGGCGCACCGCCGCTCCCGCTCACCGGCCCCTGACCACCATCGCCGCGTTGAAGCCGCCCCGGCCCCGCGCCAGGACCAGCGCCGTGCGCAGCCTGTCGGGCCGGCGGACCTCGGTCACCAGGTCGACGGGGCAGTCGGCGGCGGCCGGGCCGGCGTGGACGGTCGGGGGGATCACCCCGTCGCGCAGCGAGAGCAGGGCCGCGGCCAGGTCCAGGGAGGCACCGCCGGCGGCGAGCCGGCCCGTCATGGTCTTGGGCGCGGTCACCGGGACCCCGTACGCCCCGAAGAGCTCGGCGAGGGCCTCGGCCTCGGCCCGGTCGGCCTCGCGCCGCCCGGCCGCGTCGGCGAAGACCACGTCCACGTCGGCGGGGGCCAGCCCGGCCTCGCGCAGGGCCAGCGCGGCGGCGTCGCGCAGCCGGGGGGCGCCGCCGGAGCCGGGCGGCGGGTCGAAGGTGGCGGCGTACCCGGCGACCTCGCCGTAGGGGCGGGCGCCGCGCTCGCGGGCGGCGGCCGCGTCCTCCAGGACGAGCAGGGCCCCGCCCTCGCCGACGACGTGCCCGCCGGCCTCCTCGGAGAAGGGCAGGTAGGCGCGCTCGGGGTCCTCGGAGGTGCTGAGCTCTCCGGAGGCCAGGTGGGCGGCCCAGCCCCAGGGGCAGAGGGAGGAGTCCATGCCGCCGGTGACGACGAGCCGGATGCCCTTGCGGAGCTGGCGGCGGGCCTGGGCCACGGCGTCGAGCCCGCCGGCCTGCTCGCTGACGAGGACGCTGTTGGGTCCGCGCATGCCGTTCTTGATGGAGATCTGGCCGCTGTTGACGGCGTAGAACCAGGCGAAGGACTGGTACGCGCTGACGTACTGGCCGCCCTTGCTCCACAGGGCCTGGAGCTCGCGCTGGCCGAACTCGTAGCCGCCCGCCGAGCTGGCGGTGATCACTCCGGCCGCGTAGTCGGGCAGCTCGGCCGGATCGGCCCCGGCGTCGGCGAGGGCCTCGTCGGCGGCGGTGAGGGCGAGCCGGGTGACCTGGTCGGTCTGCGGCAGCAGCCGGCCGGGCAGGTGCCGGGCGGGGTCGAAGTCCGGGACCTCGCCGGCCAGCTTCGCCGGGTACTGGGCGGCGTCGAACCGGGTGAGCGGGCGGATGCCGCTCTCGCCGCGCAGGACCGCGCCCCACCAGGCCTCGGTGCCCAGGCCGTTCGGGGCGGCGACGCCGATCCCGGTGAACACGGGCGCGGCGGAGGCGGCCGCCGAGGACATCACGGGCGCGTCTGTGGTCTGCGTGCTCATGCTGCGGCTCCCAGGCGCGGGCGGGTGAGGATCATGGCGCTCTGGAAGCCGCCGAAGCCGCTGCCGACGGTGAGGACGGTGTCCGTGCGGTGCTCGCGGGCGGTCAGCGGGATGTAGTCCAGGTCGCAGCCGGGGTCGGGGTGGTGCAGGTTCGCGGTCGGCGGGACCGTGTTGTGCTCGATGGCCAGGGCGCTGGCGGCCACCTCCAGGGAGCCGATCGCGCCGAGCGAGTGCCCGATCATCGACTTGATGGAGCTGACCGGGGTCTCGTAGGCGTGCTGTCCGAGGCTGCGCTTGAAGGCGGCGGTCTCGTGCCGGTCGTTCTGCTTGGTGCCGGAGCCGTGCGCGTTGACGTAGTCGACGGCGGTGGCGGGCAGGCGGGCCTCGTCGAGGGCGACGGTGATGGCCTCGGCCATCTCGCGGCCCTCGGCCTTCAGACCGGTCATGTGGTAGGCGTTGCCGCGGCTGGCGAACCCGGCGATCTCGGCGTAGACGTGGGCGCCGCGCCGGCGGGCGCTCTCGAGCTCCTCCAGGACGAGGATCGCCGAGCCCTCCCCGAGGACGAACCCGTTGCGGGTGGCGTCGAAGGGGCGGGAGGCGGTCTCCGGGTGGTCGTTGCTGGGCGAGGTGGCCTTGATGGCGTCGAAGCAGGCCACGGTGATCGGGGAGATCGGGGCCTCGGTGGCGCCGGTGACCATCACGTCGGCGCTGCCCTCGCGGATCAGCTCCACGGCGTGGCCGATGGAGTCCAGGCCCGAGGTGCAGCCGGTGGAGACCATGGAGACGGGGCCCTGGGCGCCGACCCGCCAGGCCACCTCGGCCGCCATCGAGCTGGGCACGAAGTAGTCGAACAGGTGCGGCACGGCGAGGGTGTGGTCCACCTGCCAGGTGGAGCCGCCGCCGCTGACGGCGTTGTACTCGGTGTCCAGGCCGGTGGTGCAGCCCACCGCGCTGCCCAGGGTGACGCCGGTGCGCGTGGGGTCCAGGGCGGCCGGGTCGAGCCCGCTGTCCTGGACCGCCTCGGCGGCGCCGGCCAGCGCGAACTGGGCGGCCCGGTCCAGGCGGGCGGCCTCCTCGGGGGTGAACCCGTGGGCGAGCGGGTCGAAGTCGGCCTCGGCGGCGATCCGCGAGCGGAAGCCGGAGGCGTCGAAGAGGCTGATGGCCCGGGTCGCGGTCCGCCCGGAGGTGAGCCTGGCCCAGTACGCCTTGGTGCCCACTCCCCCGGGTGCGACCACGCCGATCCCGGTGATGACGACGCGTCGGTTCATGGGGTGTCCTTCACGGTGAGTCCTTCGTCGGTACGGTCGGCGAGGCGGGACCGCACGGACCTGCGCAGCGCGTCGATGACGGTGGCCACGTCCTCGTCGCTCAGCCCGGGGTGCAGGGGCAGGCGCACGGTGCGGTCGACCGCCCAGTCGCAGGAGGGCAGCGGGGGTGCCGGGTCCTCTCCCTCGGCCCGGAACCGGTGCAGGGGCGCGTGGTGGGAGGTCGTGTAGATCTCCTCGGCCAGCAGGTCGGCGACGACCCCGTCCTTGATCGCGGGGTCGAGCTGCACCCAGTACAGGCAGTCCGTGGACTCGTGGCCCCCGGGCAGCGGCGGGGGCGTCAGGAGCCCCTCGGTCCCGGCCAGCTCCCGGTCGTAGCGGGCGGCGATCTCGCGGCGCCGCGCGACCATCTCGGGGAGCCGGCGCAGCTGTACGGAGCCGATGGCGGCGGTGAGGTCGTTCCCGGCGATCCCGCGCCCGTACTCGGGCAGGTCCGGCTCGCCGGGCAGGGTGGCGTGCCCGAAGCCGCTGGCGCGGACCAGGCCGCGCCGGGCGAGGAGGCGGGTGCGGGCGGCCCGTTCGGGGTCCTTCGCGTAGACCATGCCGCCGTCGCCGGTGACCAGCACCCGGCCCGGGTCGAAGCTCCACACGGCGAGGTCGCCGAAGGTGCCGGCGGGCAGGCCGTCGACCCGGGAGGCCACGGCGCAGGCGCCGTCCTCGATCAGGGCGAGGCCCAGCTCCCGGCAGCGCGCCGCGATGCGGACGACGTCGCCGGCGCGGCCGCCGTAGTGGAGGAAGAGGACCGCGCGGGTCCGGTCGCTCAGGGCGGCCTCGACGTCCTCCAGGGACGGGTTGAGCGTACGGCGGTCGACGTCGCAGAAGACGGGACGGCCGCCGCGGCCGGCCACGGCCTCGGCGGTGGCGGGCAGGCCCAGGGAGGGCAGGACGACCTCGTCGCCCGGCTGGAGGTCGAGGGTCTCGACGGCCAGGTGCAGTGCGGTGGTGCCGGAGCTGGTGAACACGACGTGGTCGGGTTCGATGCCGAGGTGCTCGGCGAACCCCGTCTCGAAGGCCAGGGTACGCCGCCCGCTGCCCAGCCTGCGGTCGTGGAACACCCCGGCGACCGCGTCGAGTTCCTCCGCCCCGACCTGGGGCTGAAACAAGTTGATCATGGTCGCCTCTCGCGTGCGGGTGTCTCCCCGATCTTGTCGACCACCACTCGACACCCGGTGGAAGGGCGGTGGTCCGCCCCGGTCGCCGGATCCGGTCCGAGCGGCTTCGAGTACCCCTCCATCGCGATGACGGATCCTCCGCGTGCGCCACCAGTCGATTCACCGAGGAGTTCTCATGCCCGACCAGGCCCAGGTTCAGGACCAGACCAAGCGCGTCGCCGTCGTCACCGGAGCGACCAGCGGTATCGGCCTGGAAGCGGCCCGCACCCTGGCCGCGCAGGGGCACCGCGTGTTCATCGGCGCCCGCGACGCCGACAACGTGGCCCGTACCGTCAAGGAGCTCACCGCCGAGGGCCTGGAGGTCGACGGCGCGAGCGTGGACGTGCGCAGCGGCGAGGGCGTCAAGGCCTGGGTCGAGGCGGCCGTGGCCCGGTTCGGGACCATCGACGTGGTGGTCAACAACGCCGGCCGCTCGGGCGGCGGCGTCACCGCCGACATCACCGACGAGCTCTGGTACGACGTCATCGAGACCAACCTCAACAGCGTCTTCCGGGTCACCCGCGAGGTCCTGAACACCGGCGGCATGCGCGCCAAGAACCGCGGCCGGATCATCAACATCGCCTCCACCGCCGGCAAGCAGGGCGTGGTCCTGGGCGCCCCCTACTCGGCGTCCAAGCACGGCGTGGTGGGCTTCACCAAGGCGCTGGGCAACGAGCTGGCCCCGACGGGCATCACCGTCAACGCCGTCTGCCCCGGCTACGTCGAGACGCCGATGGCCGAGCGGGTCCGCCAGGGCTACGCGGCCGCGTACGAGACCACCGAGGAGGCCGTGCTGGAGAAGTTCCAGGCCAAGATCCCCCTCGGCCGCTACTCCACCCCGCAGGAGGTCGCCGGGCTCGTGGGCTACCTGGCCTCCGACACCGCCGCGTCCATCACCTCGCAGGCCCTCAACGTCTGCGGCGGCCTCGGCAACTTCTGAGCCCGCCCGCCCGGCCGCGTACACGCGCGAGCCGGTACACCCGCAAGCCCGTACGCCCGCAGGCCCGTACATCCGCGAACCCGTACGCCCGCAAGCCCGAACGCCCGCAGGCCCGTACATCCGCGAGCCCGAACGCCCGCAAGCCCGAACGCCCGTACGTCCGCACGACCCCGAATCCGAGGAGCAAGACCATGCCGCAGCCCGGCCCGCGTGAGGTGGAGCACGAGATCACGGTCTCGGCCCCGGCCGCCGCCGTGTACCGGTTGATCGCCGAGGTGCAGAACTGGCCGCGGATCTTCCCCCCGACCATCTACGTGGACCACGTCCCGCAGGGCGGGAACGAGGAGCGCATCCGGATCTGGGCCACCGCCAACGGCGAGCCCAAGAACTGGACCTCCCGCCGCACCCTGGACCCGGAGAAGCTGACGATCACCTTCCGCCAGGAGGTCCCGGCTCCCCCGGTCGCCGCGATGGGCGGCACGTGGATCATCGAGCCGCTCTCCGAGGGCGAGTCCCGGGTGCGCCTGCTGCACGACTACCGGGCCGAGGACGACGACCCGGCGAAGCTGGAGTGGATCGACCGCGCGGTGGACCGCAACTCGCGCTCGGAGCTGGCCGCCCTCAAGACCAACGTCGAGCACGCCCACGCCACCGAGGACCTGACGTTCTCCTTCGAGGACACGGTCCGCGTCGAGGGCTCCGCCGAGGACGTCTACGCCTTCGTCAACGAGGCGGACCTGTGGCCCGAGCGGCTGCCGCACGTGGCGGTCGTCCGGCTCACCGAGGACACCCCGGGCCTCCAGGAGCTGGAGATGGACACCCGGGCCAAGGACGGCTCCGTCCACACCACCAAGTCCTACCGGGTGACGTTCCCGGAGGAGCGGATCGCCTACAAGCAGACCACCCTCCCGGCACTGATGAGCCTGCACACCGGCTACTGGACCTTCGCCGAGGACGGCGAGGGCGGCGTCTCGGCCTCCTCCCAGCACACGGTGACGATCAACACCGAGAACATCACCCGGATCCTGGGCGCCGAGGCGACGGTCGAGGACGCCAAGGCGTACGTCCGGTCCGCCCTCAGCACCAACAGCACCGCCACCCTCAACCACGCCAAGGCATTCGCCGAGCAGCGGGCCCGTCGATGACGGAGGGGACGGCCCGGGTCTGGTTCGTCACGGGCGCCTCCCGGGGCCTGGGACGGGCGGTCGCCGAGGCCGTCCTGGAGGCCGGGGACACCGTGGTCGCCACGGCCCGCCGCGTCGGCGCGCTCGACGCCCTCGCCGAGCGCTTCGGCGCTCAGGTCATCCCCATGACCCTGGACGTCACCGACCGCGCGGCGGTGTTCGCCACCGTGGCGGAGGCCGCGGAACGGGCCGGACGCATCGACGTCCTCCTCAACAACGCCGGCTACGGGCTGGCCGGCGCGGTGGAGGAGGTCACGGAACAGCAGGTCCGCGACCAGTTCGACGTGAACTTCCTCGGCGCCCTGTGGACCACCCAGGCCGTACTCCCGCTGATGCGCCGCCAGGGCTCCGGCCACGTCCTCCAGATGTCCAGCATCGCGGGCGTGACCACGTACCCCAACCTGGGCATGTACTGCGCCAGCAAATGGGCCCTGGAGGCGATGGGCGAGACCCTCGCCCAGGAGGTCGCGGGCTTCGGGATCAAGGTCACCCTGATCGAGGCCGGCGAGTTCCGCACCGACTGGAGCGCGAGCTCCCTGGTCCGGGCCACACCCAAGACCGCCTACGACACCGTCCTGGCCAAACGCCGGCACGGCCTGTCGGGCGCCTTCGCCCACCTCCAGCCCGGCGACCCCCGCCGGGCCGGCGCGGCCCTCCTGAAACTCGTGGAGTCCGAAGCCCCCCCACTCCGCCTCCTCCTGGGCACCACCGCGGCCGACCGAGCCCCCACGGCCCTCCACGAACGCCTCGCCGGCTGGCAACAATGGGCCCCTCTGGCCCCGACGACGGACTTCCCGTCCGCCTGAAGACCTGGACGCTCCTTCGTGACTGCCGCCAGAGTGGCGACGGCAAGGGCCTGAAGAGGACCCGCTGACGAGGGGAGAGCAGGGTGGCAACACCTCAGGGGGAGACGTTCGTCGAAGCGGCTGACGAGGCGGCGCGGACAGCCGTGATGTCGGTGCGTCTGGTCCTGGCCGTCGCCGATGCCGCGCGGCGGAACCAACGCCGGCGGGAGAAGGGCGGGCCGGAGGAACCGCCGTCGGCCCAGCAGGCGCGGCACGAGGCGGAGGCCGGGCTCAAGGACCTGCTGCCGCCCGATGTCTCCGAGGCCTTGCCGAGGGCGGCGGACTGGCAGCGGATGGCGCAGCGGCTGACGGCGCTGAAGCAGGCAGGGGTGGACATCGATCGGCTGCTGCCCCCAATGGGCGAGGCCGCCCTGACCGTCCGGGACCGGGTGCCCGCGAACGAGGCCGGGGTGGCTCTGGAGGGTGCGGCGGAGTGGGAGCGGACGCTCCGCGAGACCCTGCCCGCGGGCCCGGTCCGGGAGGCGCTCCTGAGCTCGCCGGACTGGCCCGAGATCTCGGCGGCGATGGCGGAGTCGGAGCGGCACGGGGTGGACGTGCGGCAGATCCTCGCCGCCGCGCACGCTGCGGGGCTGGGCATCGGGGAGTCGTCGACCGCGAGCCGGGACGCACTGCTGGCGTACGGGCCGCTGACGGATGGGCTCGACATCGCGAAGGATCTCGATCTTTCCGACCGGGCGCGCGCCCTCCGGCAGCTGTCGATCTCACCGCAGGAGAACGCCCGGTACGTGCGGCTGGTCAAGGATGCGCTGCCCGGGCGTGAACGCGAGGCCGACCTGGCGGTCACGGCGAAGCAGTGGCCGCTGGTCGCTGCGCGGATGGCGGAGATGGAGCGGCAGCGCAAGCCGCTCGCCGCGCACTTGGCCGGCCTGGCGGAGGACTCGTCTTGGGAGAGGGGTCCGAGCGGGCAGGTCGGTTCGCGGCTGGTCTGGGCGGTGAGCCACCACCTGCGTCACCCGGCGGGGGCGGCACCACCGGCGCTCCGGCCCACGGTGTCGGCGAGCGCGGCCCGCTCGCAGTCGTCGGCCGCGGGCCCTGTAAGGGCGCGGACGGCCGGGGAGTCGGTGCCCGCCCAGCCCGGGGTGGCTGTGCACCGGCAGCGGGGCGGACCTGTCGCCGGCTGGCGGCGGGGGCCGAGTGAAAGTGGACGGCGTGGTGGTCAGGGGCGGGTGGCGCCGAAGTAGTCGCCTTCGGGCATGGCGGTGGCGAGTGCCTGGATTTCGACGTTGCGGCCGGTACGGGGTGCTTGGAGGACGTTGCCGTCGCCGGCGTAGATGGCCACGTGGTAGATGGATCCGGCGCCGCCGTGGGACCAGAACAGGAGATCGCCGGGCTTGAGGTCGCCGCGGGACACGGGCCGGTGTGAGGTGGCGCCGTACTGGTCGGAGGCGACGCGGGGCAGGTGGAGGCTGGGCCAGTAGGCGTACTGGACGAGGCTGGAGCAGTCGAAGCCGGCGGTGACGGACGCGGAGCAGGATCCGTTGAGGTAGCCGTTGGTACCGTCGCAGAAGCCCGTGGTGGGGCCGTCCGGGCTGCCCCCGCCCCAGGAGTAGGGGGTCCCGATGCGGCCCGCGGCGCGGCGTAGCGCGTCCGGGCCGGCGCCACTGCCCGCGACCTGGAGGAGCCCGGGGCCTTCGAAGCGTGGGATGTCGCGGAGGATCTCCTGCACGTAGTCGTAGGTCTCGCCGTTGGCGAAGGACCGGGGAGGAACACCCCCGTACTTCTGGACGGGCGCCCATCCGGCGTTGTACCCGGCGAGGGCGAGCGCGCGCGGGTCACCGCCGATTCCGGAGCTCTTGGCGTCCTTGAGCAGTGAGCACATCATGCGCCCCTGGGCCATGACGGCGTCGCCGATGTCCCAGGGGGAGTTGCTGCCGTTGCCGTCCTCGTCGCGGCCCCAGACGGCCCAGGTGCCGGGGATGAACTGGGCCGGTCCCTGGGCTCCGGCCCAGGAGGTGGCTTCTCTGCGGCTGGTCTTGAAGCCGGACTCGTGGAAGAGCTGGGAGGCGAGCAGAGCAGGGGTCATCTCGGGCTCTGGACAGGCCGCGTCGGCTTTGAGGATCCATGGCTGGAACTCGGCGGGAACGTTCTGCAGGCCGCCACCGCCCGTTACTCCGGCGGCCTTTGCGTCGGCGTCGACCAGCACTGTCAGGAAGACAGCGGCGATCGGCATGGTGACGAGTGCTGCCGCTGCGACGGCAGCCCCCATGGCCCTCTTCATGCGTGTCCCCCCGGCGCTCATATGATTTGCTGCCGCGCATTTGATTCAGCTATCTGGCGTACTAGAACACGATTTGACGCGTCTCCGCTTGGCAAGGTGGTCGATATCAAGCCAAGCCTGCACCTTGAGGGAATCGGTCAAATCGGGTTGAGCGGCCGGAATTGCCCCTTCGTGGAGTCGGGCCGCACGGAATTGGAACCGGAAGCGTAAACCGGCCTCGCGTAGGGTCTGTTCAGACTTCGCGCACGAGGGGCCCGCGTACGACTTTGTCGACTTCTCGATCCCACTGCACGGAACGACAGACGTCCACGAGGAGGCCGGGCGATCCCAAGGCCGTGCAATGTGGCAGGTTGCCCTGTTCGGATGACGGAATTCGGGCACATCCAGGCCGCCTCGACCCCTCTGTGCAGCAGCATCGGCCAGCCGACCTCCGTAAGCGACGCAAAACCCCGACCGGGCCTGACGGACCCTCACGCTAACCTCAGTGGTCTCGCGGACTCAAAGCCGTATTATCAAATCTTTTATCAGGGGGGAGTTGCGGCGTGACCATCCATGCGGAGCCATCGCTTCCGGCAAATGGTCCGTCAGCCGCACTGCGCTACGCGCTGGTGCCGGTACACGGACCGGGCATTGCAGTGGCGACGGTCGCCCGAATGCTGGACGCCGGTGGCGGGGGAGCCCGGGCGCGGGTGCTGGCGCCGGGTGAGTCGCTGCCGTACGGCGCCCAGCCGGTCCTCCTCGCGGAGACGACGGTGTACGGGGCGCACTGCGTGGAGGCGCTGCTCCAACGCTGGGGGCCGCTGCCGAAGCCGTGGCTCGTGTGGGTGGCCGACGCCCCGGTGCGGCCCGTCGCTGATGCCCGCTACCTGATCCGCGCCCTGGAGGGGCGGCTGGCAGGGGTGGTGAGGGTTCCGTACCTGCCGGTGCTGCGGGCGGTCAAGGGCCCCGAGGAGGCCCTTGAGCACAAGGACGTTCAGGCCGCAGGGGAGAAGCTGCGGCGCACGATGGAAGGAAGCTGACGGCCATGAAAATCACGGAGAAGCTCTACATGCTGGCGGCGGACGGCGACCTGATTCCCGGGGCCAAGCCGACCAAGATCCCAGGCGCCGACGAGACCGTCGGCAAGCTCTTCGGGTACGGCCTGTGGCTGGTCATCCTGGCCGGCGTGGCGGGAGTGGGCTTCGGCGTCTACAAGCTCGCCGTATCGGACAAGTCCCGCAACGGCGGCGGCTCCGAGCCCTTCAAGTGGATGGGAGGCGGAGTCGCCGCCATCCTCCTGTCGTCCTCGCTGATCGCCATCCTCAACGGCATCTCGGGGGGCTGACGTGTCGCGCACCAGGGGGGCCTGGAACACCAAGGGCACGTGGATCGCCGGGGTGGCTCTCGCCGCCGTACTCGCCCTGACCGGCTACGCCGCCCTGTCCGGGGACGACAGCGCACCGGCCGGATCCGGCAAGGACGCCGGCCCGAGCGCCGGGGCAGGCCCTTCCAGGCAGCCTGCGCCCGCCCCGACCTACACGGTCCCGAAGGACTGGACCGATCCGCAGCGTTGGGCGTCCCTCCCTCGGGGGGCGCGGACCGACGAACGCGGCAGCGCCGTCGGTTTCCCGCACACCTTCGAGGGCGCCGTCGCGATGCTGACCGCCGTCAACAAGATCGCTGTCGGCGACGGCAAGACCAGCGCCGATGAGCAGATGCGCATCTACAACTCCTACGTGAACAAGCCCGACCAGTCCGGCGCGAACGCCGATATGGTCCGGCAGAACGCCCAGGAGACCGACAAGCAGCTCGCCCAGGAGATGGGCGGCCCCGGTTCGAAGACCCTTCCCGCGGGCGCGTACATGCGCACGTCCGTGGTCGGCTTCAAGGTCCTCACGAGGTCGGACGACGAAGTGTGTGTCTGGGTACTGACCCGAGGAGTGCAGAGGAACGGGGAGACGGCCAAGGAGTCCGCCGGATACAGCCGGCGGGTCGTGGCCGCGCAGTGGGTGGACGGTGACTGGAAGATGACCGCCGCCGCGTCTTCCCGCGCCCAGCAGGCCGTTCAGGGCAAATCCGAGCCGGCCATGGTCGCGCCGGGGGACCAGGCCTTCAACGAGGCCGGTTGGACGGCCATCCGGGAGGCATCGTGAGGCGCCTGGCGGTGCTGCTGCTCGCTCTGGTCGCCCTGGTAGGGGTTTCGGCACCCCAGCCCGCTTCCGCCGACGAGGGCATCATCTCCAGCGGCATCACGAAACTGTGCAAGATAGGAGGCGACGTCTGGGACTTCTTCGGCGGCGACAAGGGCCCCCACGCGGACGGCAAGTGCCGCACCCTGGGCGCAGCCGTCCAGATGAAGGCCGAGAAGGAATGGGACGCGATCTCCGACAGCCTCCTGGGCGACGTCATCGAGTCCGGCGCCGGCTTGGCGAAATGGACCATCCGCCACGTCCTGACGCTCGGACTGGCAGGCCCGTCAATGGACTTGAGGTCCACCGGGCTGTGGGACGGCAAGGCCACGCTCGCCGGGATGCTCGTCTGGCTCGGGCTGGTGTTCGCCGCAGGCGGGGTGATGTGGCAGCTGGCGAAAATGGCCGTCACGGGGCAGGTCAAACACCTGGGCCGGGCGGCCGTCGGCTGGGGAGAGAGCCTCGTCATCTCCACACTCGGCGTCTCCCTCTTCTCACTCCTGCTGAAGCTGGGAGACGCCATCACGGACGGCCTGGTGGAGGCGACGTTCAAGGAGAACGACGCCTACGCCCGGATCGTGGCCGTGATGATCCCGACGGAGGTCGTCAACCCGGTCGCGGTGGGCGGGGTGGTCGGCGTCCTGCTGCTGTTGGGCATCGTCCAGATGGTCATGGTGTTCATGCGGCTGAGCGCCATCCCGATCATCTGCCTGATGTTGCCGATCGCCGGCGCCGGGCGCACCGGTGGGGACGCCACTCGCAAATGGGCCCCGGCCCTGATCACCTCCGGGCTGGTCATCATCGCCTACAAGCCCATCGTGGCGATCCTGATCTGCACCGGCTTCGCCCAATTCGGGCACGGGCAGACCCTGACGGAGTGGCTGCGCGGTGCCGCCACCCTGGTGCTGGCCATCGTCGCTCCCATCCCACTCACCCGGATCTTCGCGCCGTTCGGTGTCGCCTACGGCGGCGGGACGGGCGGCGCCGCGCTCTTCGACGCCGCAGGAGGCCTCTTCAACCGCAAGGACCCTGTAGAGACAGGGCAAGGCGCGGCCCCGGCCACGCCTATGGAACACGCCGCTCTGGTCGCGAAGTCCATGGACGGCGGCGGCGATGCTCCCGGTGCCTCGAAGGGCGTTCCCGGCGGTCCGGGTGACCTTCCCGGCTCGGATGCCCCCGGTCGTGGAGGTCGGGGCGGTCCCGACCGCGGGGACGGCCAGCAGGCCCCGCCGCCCGAGACCCCGAGGATCCCCGCGCAGACCGGCGCCTCCACCCCATCCGCCGTGCCGGCCACGAGCAGCCCGGGAGCCGGAACACCGGGGACCCCGGGGGCGGTCGGCATCGGTATCCAGATCATGGACGGCGTCAACGACGTCGTGCGGAAAACGAGCGAAGAAGTAGGCGGGGGGTCCGGGCAGTGACGGCACACGAGGTGCCCAGGGCGCTGATGGTCTCGGGGTTCCGAACCCGCAGGTCCTTCGGGATCGGAGGCCTGTCCAAGACCGGAACGATCACGGCGGCCGCGGTACTGCTGGCCGAAGGCCTGATCGGCACCCAGATGCCGCTGACGCTGTGGATCACCCTCCCGCTGACGGCGGTGGGGGTGGCCCTCGCGGCCGCCCGCCGACACGGGATGCCCGCTCCGGCCTACTACTGGGCCAAGCTGTCCTGGCGGAAGGCCTCCAGCGCCGACGCCACCGCCTACCGGCGGCTCCTCCTGCCCCACCCCTACGCCCTCGACCTGCCCGGCGTCGGGGCGTCCACCACCCTGATCAAGGCCCACGACCCCACCACCGGCAAGTCCGTCGGCGTGGTCCACGACCGGGGTACCGGGCGGATGACCGTCAGCACCCTCCTCGCCCCCGGCGGCAGTCTCATGGCCCCCACCGGCACCGTGCAGAGCAGCCTGCGCACCTGGTCGTCGGTCCTGGACGCGATGAGCACCGACGAGCAGATCAAGGGTGCGTCGGTCACGATCCAGATCACCCCGGGCGCGGGCGAGGCCCTCGGCGACGACGTGAAGGCCCGTCAGGACCCGGCCGCACCGCAACTGGCGAAGCAGATCATCGCCGAGCTGGTGCGCACCACCCCGCACGCCACCGCCTCGGTGGCGTCCTGGATGTCGGTGACGGTGGACCCCGCGGCCTCAGCCAACCCGCCCACGGACCTTGCCGAGCAGGTCGCCGAGACCCTGAAGGTCGTCGACTCCCTCGACCTGTCCGGCACCGGCACGGACATCGAGCGCAGGGCCACGGACGTGGACCTGCGCCGCCTGGTGCGCAGCGCCTACGACCCGGCCGTCTTCAACGCGCGTGACGCCGACTTCGAGGACCTGTCCTGGGCGGAGTGCGGGCCGCAGGCCGCCGACGACGGGTGGGAGGAGTACGCCCACGACGGCGGGGTGTCCGTCTCCTGGGTGCTGCGGGAGATGCCGCGCCGGCCCATCGCCTACAGCGTGCTGCTGCCGCTGCTGGCCCCGGGCCGCTTCCAGCGGCGCATCACCCTGGCCTACCGGGTCCTGGACCCCTACGAGGGCGAGGCCGTACTCGAGCGGGAGATCAGCAACGCCCACCAGCGCGAGCAGGCGACGGCCGAGGTCAAGGGCCGCTCGAAGTGGTCGCAGCGGGCCGACACCCAACGGGCCGAGCAGGCAGCGGCCCAGATGGCGGGCGGTGCGCAGGTCGTGGACTGGACGCTGATGGTGACCCTCACCGCGCGTGACGCGGCCCGGCTCCCCGCCGCCCGGCAGGAGCTGGAGCGGGCCGTGAAGGCCATGCGGGGCATCCGCATGCGCCCTGCCTACGGCGCGCAGGCGGCCGTCTTCGCCGCAGGCATCCCGCTCGGCTACAACCCGCTCGTGAAGGACTGAAGACCATGGCACGCACCCCCAAACCGCCGCCCCTGACCACACCGCGGCGGGTGATCCGCGACTCCGAGGAGCCCCCGACCCGTGAGGAGCGGAAAGCCCAGAGGAAGCTGCGGAACCGCTTCGCCCCCCGCCTGGGC
Source organism: Streptomyces sp. NPDC089915 (assembly GCF_040684675.1). Taxonomy (NCBI): domain Bacteria; kingdom Bacillati; phylum Actinomycetota; class Actinomycetes; order Kitasatosporales; family Streptomycetaceae; genus Streptomyces; species Streptomyces sp. NPDC089915. The sequence goes on from NZ_JBFBGN010000069.1 coordinate 16,666, forward strand.
TGGGGCGGCGCGTTCGGCGGCCGCGTCGCGGTCGAGGACGGCGGCACCGTCTACACCGGCCCCTCCACCCAAGCCGGCGCGATCTATCCCTTCCTCCTCGGCTCCGGGCTACCGCCGCGCGGGGTGCCGGTCGGACGGGACGTGCTGACCGGCGAGCTCGTGTGCATCGACCCGTCCGGCTGGACCGGCAAGCTGACCACCAACCCGGGCGTGTGGGTCATGTCGCAGCCCGGCGCGGGCAAGTCCGCCCTCGTGAAGCGGGTCTGCCTCGTGTACTCCGCCTACGGCCACATGGTGTGCGTGCCCGGGGACGTCAAGGGCGAGTACAGCGAGCTGATCGGCGAGCTCGGCGGCTCGGTCGTCCGCATCGGCGACGGCATCGGCCGTATCAACCCGCTGGACTCCGGCCCCCTCAAGAGCAGCGTGCGGTCCCTGCCCGGCGACCGGCGCCAGGCCCTCCTCGACGTCCTCAACGGCCGCCGCCTGGAGACCCTCGTCGCCCTGCTGTCCACCAAGCACGGGCTGGGGCGTCCGGCCGACGAGATCGAACGCAGTGCTCTGGACACGGCCGTCCACGTCGCCTCCGAGGCCCAGCCCGCCGGCAGCGACCCGGTCGTCGCGGACGTCGTGAGGGTGCTGCGGGCCGGGCCGGAGGAACTGCGGACCAAGCTCGCGGCCGAAGGCGACCGCTACCAGGACCTCACCCGCTCGGTCATCGCCGGCCTCGACAACCTCATCGGCGGCCCGCTGCGCGGCCTGTTCGACGGCCCCACCACCACCCCCCTCGACATCAACGCCCCCGCCGTCTCGGTGGACATCTCCGCCCTGCGGGCCCGCGGCAACGACGTCCTCTCCGCCGGCATGATCGCCACCTGGGCGTACACCTACAGCAGCATCGACTCCGCCCGCTCCATCGGCCTGATGGACCGCAAACTCGTCCTGCCCATGGACGAGATGTGGCGCGCGCTGCGCTCCGGCCCCGGCCTGGTCGACGCCATGGACGCGATCTCCCGTCTGAACCGCACCACCGACGACGTCACCATCTACGTCACCCACTCCCTCCTCGACGTCGAGGCGCTGCCCACGGAGATGGACCGGGCCAAGGCCCGCGGCCTGATGGACCGCTGCGACACCTGGGTCATCGGCGCCTCCTCCGCGGAGGAGCTGGGCCGGGTCACCGGGAAGCGGTCCCTGACCGAGCAGGAGCGCATGATGATCGGCTCCTGGTCGTCGGCGACCTCCACCGGCCTGGACATCGACCCCACCGTGTACGGCGACGACCAAAGCGCCCGGCCCGTCGAGGACGAGGGCGCCCGCCACCCGGGCCGCGGAAAGTACCTGATCAAGGTCGGGACGAGGCCCGGCATCGCGGCCGCGCTGGAGCTGACCGCGACCGAACAGCGTCTCTACCGCACCGATACCAACCAGCGCCGCGCGACCACGGGAGGTGGCAGCCGATGATGACCGAGAGCGATCGGGCGTGGGCCTTCTGGGGCGTCACGCTGGGCAGCGCCGTCACGCTCGCGGCCTCCACCTGGGCGGGCGCCGCGGCCGGCGCGGTGCTGACCGGAGAAGGGGCGGCGTCCCCTTCTCCTATGACCCTCTACCGCATGGTCACCGACTGGTCGGCGGCGTGGCCGAACTCCCCGGCCGCCTCCGCCGTCGGCGCGGGGCTGCTCGACATCGCGGCCGTGGTCCTGGTGGTGTGGGGGCTGCGCGTGTCGCTGCGCTGGTTCCGCAACCCGAGCGGCCTGGCCACGCTGCACCAGATGCGCGAGCTCACGCCGATGCCGGCCGCTCGGACCGCGACCCGGCTGCGTGTCTCTCTCCGCGAGGCCCAGCCCAAGGAGATGGCCGCCCGCGACCGGGGCGTCCTGCTCGGCGACCACATGCCCTCCGGAGTCGAACTGAGGGGCTCGGACGAGGACACCTACGTCGCGATCATGGCCCCTCGTGCGGGCAAGTCGACGGCCCTGGCCATCCCGGTGGCCGAGGAGGCCCCCGGGGCGCTCCTGATGACCTCCAACAAGGCGGACGTCTACGCGGCGACGCTCGGCTCGCGCGCGCGGATGGGTCAGGCCTGGATCCTGGACACCCAGGGGGTCGCCCAGGCCCAGCGGGAGATGTGGTGGGACATGATCGCCCAGGCGGAGACGCTCGAGGGCGCAGAACGCCTGGCCGGCCACTTCGTCACCCAGATCACCTCCGAGCAGGCCGATCCGTTCTGGTCCCAGGCCGCAGGCGACCTCCTCGTCGGCCTCTTCCGTGCCGCCTGGTGGGAGGGGGGAAGCGCCCGCGACGTCATGAAGTGGCTTGCGGACCCGAGAGAGAAGGCCCCGCTGCGGATCCTCTACCAGCAGGAGCCCGTACTGGCCGAGCAGGTCGACTCCTCGATCAACATCGCGGAGGAGACCCAGTCCGGGATCTACCAGAACGCCCGTACCGCGATGTCCGCCCTCCGCGACGAGAGGGTCCTGGCCTGGGTGACACCCGACAAGGACCGCCCCCGCTTCGACCCCGAACACTTCGCCACCGGCAAGGACACCCTCTACCTGCTCAGCAAGAAGGGCGGACCGGCCTCCGCGGTCGTCGCCGCGCTCGCCGACGCCGTCTTCACCGCCGGCGCCGAGGCCGGCGAACGCGCCGGCGGCCGACTGCCCGAACCCATGCGCGCAGTCCTCGACGAGGCCGCCAACATCTGTCGCATCGCGGACCTGCCCGACCTCTACAGCCACCTGGGCTCACGGGGGATCACCCCCTTCGTGATCCTCCAGTCCTACCGGCAGGGCGTCAAAGCCTGGGGCGAGGTCGGCATGGACGCCATGTGGTCCGCAGCCACCAAGAAGATCATCGGCGTCGGCATCGACGACTGGAACTTCGCCCAAGGCGTCAGCACGCTCACCGGCGCGCACTACGTCGACCGTGGCTCGTACTCCAAGAGCAAGGAGGGCTACAGCCACAGCGTCTCCGAGCAGCGCGAGCAGGTCCTCGACCCCGGCGACATCCGCTCCATGCGCAAGGGCACGGCCCTGCTGATGTCCACCGGCATGCCCGTCGCCCAGATCGCCCTGCGCCCTTGGTACGAGGAGAAGGCCATGGCCCACATCGGCGAGCAGATGAAGAAGGAGGAGGCGGCCATCACCAAGCGGGCCGTCGCCGCGTACGAGGAGAGGCAGGCCGCCCGCGATGCCCGCCGATGAAGGACTGGCCGGCTCCGACGTGCCGTCGGGCCTCTTCCAGAACCTGGAGGACCTCAAGGCACACGTCGCCTCGTTGACCGCGCAGGTCAAAGCCCTCACCGAGGGGCATGGGAAGGAAACGGATGAGGACGAGGAGTGGCAGTACCCTCCGTTCATCCTGCTGCTGGACCCGCCCCAGTACGACGACGAGCTTCGGCTGCTGATCGAGTGGGTGGAGGGCGTGCTGGTACCCGGCTACCTGGCGGAGCCGTCCTCAGACGCCCGCTGGTGCCACCTGTGGTTCGAACACCCCGTCGCGGTGGCCCGCCTACACGCCTTGTGGTTGGCCTGGCAGGAGCTCACCGACCCGGCCACCTGCGGCTACACCGGGCCGTCAGTGTGGCACCGCGACCACCTGGATCCCTGTGTACGGGAGTTGCGCGCCTCCAGCGGCCCGATGGCGGGCTGCACCAAGGGCGAACACCAGGTCGACCACCGGATGCCCGGCACCGTACCCAGCGCTTGGCGCCGCGAGGACGCCTGACGCCCTCCCCTCAGGGAGCCGCCGGAAGACGTTTCCGGCGGCGTCAGGTCCGGTGCCCCTCTTACACAGGGGACCTCATGCCCTGCTGGCCCGTACCTCGCGGGCCAGCAGGGCATAACGGGCACGGGCCTGGCTGATCTGCTGATGGTCGGTGGAACGCAATGCCTCACGTTCACGGGCGAGACGCCCCTGCGCGGCCCGAGCCGCATCGATCGTCTCGCGGTTCGGCTGCGCCTTGGCCTCTTCGGCGGCGATCACCGCGCTGTACGCGCCGACAACCGCGTTCACCGCCTCGATCGCGGCCTCGTACGCAGCAGTCTCCTCGTTCGACCAGACGTACGGTTCGAGCTCGTGGGTGATGGAGATTCCGTCGTCGGGCATGGTCATCCGGCTCCTTCTCGTAGATGTTCGTCTCCTGACGGACACACCGCCGTCAGGGCCGCTACCGGCCTGGTCCTGCGTGTGCGCGGACGGACGTAGGACCCGTTCTTCCGGTAGTGACCACGGACGTATGCCATCAGCGATTCCTCGGGGCAGTCGGGGAGGAGCGGAGAGAGCAGGCCCGATCGGGGCACACTTACGACGGTAGCTCTAGCCACTGACACCGATGGGGTATCCAAGTCCCTTGCCGTTCAGGCGTATTGAGGCAGACGGAGTGAAGCGGGGCGCGCAGCGTCGGCGACCGATGAGATTCCGGCCGCGCAGGATCCGAATCCGGTCAATCATCAGCATTCCACGGCATCAGCAGGCACCCCCTTACGGCTGATGCGGCGACACGATGGCGGTTGCTAACGGCCGCGACCTCTGCGCTGCTCGGGCGGTGACAGGTGTGGGCCGCTCGCGGCGGCGGGCGGCGTCTGGGGACCGGCAGTGGCGGACGGGCGGCCCCGGGTCGTGGTGGAGCGGGCCCGTGCCGCGTTCGCGTCCGGTCGGCGGGGCGCCGCCTGCGGGGCTCCCCCGATCCCCTGGTGCCCTCGGCGGGCCGCCGCCAGGGCGGTGCGGAGTTCGTCTTCGGCGGATCGAGCGGCCGATGGAAGCCGGTCACGTCGCCGGGCCTCCTCGCGACCCTGCGGTGTTGACGGCAGGCTCGGGAGGAGAACGAGGGGAACGGGGTCGGTGGCCGCCGCGAGGGGCTGCTCGACGAGGAGGTTCAGCAGCGGCCTGACCGCCTCGTGCCGCTCGCGGACCGGGCTGCCCGGATCATCCGCCGCCATGGCCGCGACGGCCTCGGCGTCCTCGGTGAGGCGGCGCAGAACGGGTCGGCTCTTGTCGTTCGTCTCGCCGCGGGCCGCCATCTCCACCAGGACGGTGCGGTACTTCGCGAGCCAGAGGGCCGACTCGTCCGAGGTCAGCGGCTCTTTCCGCTCGTTCTCCAGAGCCGGAACGGCTCCGGGGCCACCGGGCCACAGGCCGTCGAGGCCCCGCTCGCTGCTGTAGAGGTCGGCTCCGGAGCGGTTGGTGACGGTGATGCGCACGACGGCGGTGCTCTGCTCGGCGGCCGCGATGGTCTCCGGCACCTTCCCGTAAGCGAGGTCCTGGAGGGCCGGCGGCGTCCAGCGGCCGCCATCCAGGAAGCGGCCGAGGGCGTCGAGCCGACTGCGTTCCTCCCGCACGGCGAGCGCGACGACCTCGACCGGGCGGCCCGCCTTCGCGAACTGCTCGGCGGTCCCGATCGTCATCGCCGGGTCGCGGAAGACGCCCTCCAGCAGCAGTCCGTAGCCGTTGTGGAGGGCGTGCTCGATGCTCATCCGGACCATAGCCCCGGAGAACTGCGCGGTCGCCGTCTCGCGGGTCTGGGCGTCCTCGGCGAGGAGTTCTTCGTAGCGGGGGTGAAAGAGGCGCAGCTCGTCGCCGGTGAGGGTGACGACCTGTCCGTTGTACCGCTGGTCGACTGTGGTCATGGCCTGGCTCTTCCCGGCTGCCGGCTGCCCACCCAGAAGGACCAGAACCGGTTCGGTCTGAGGCTCGTAGTCGCTGAAGACCCACTCCCTGACCTTCTCGTCGAAGCGGGCCCGTAACTGCTGCTCGGTCAGGAAGTAGCTACTGGGGTCGGTCACCGGTCCGCCTTCAGCATCTCGATCTCCTGCTTCCAGGAGGCGATTTGTCGCAGCAGAGCCTGCCGGTCATACGGCTCCACGGCCCGGCGGGTGCTGCGGACGGCCAGGGCACGCTGCCACCAGCCCTCGCGCGCCTCCGGATCGACCGCGGTGTCGGAGCGATGGACATAGATGGCGATCAGGTCATTGGCCGTCTCGGAGAAGACGTCGAAGACCATGGCGGTCGGGGTGTTCTCATACGGGTCGGCGTCAGTCACGGTGGCATCCCTTCGCTCGGGCTCGCGAGCCGCCGCCGGTCAAGACGGCTGTGCGGCAAGCAGGAAGCGTCAGTATGCCGGGACGGGCGGTCGGGGGCCTCCGGGATCCGGTGGCCCCGACGCCCGCCCTCAGCCGAGCCGGTCGCGACGGCGGGCCACCCGGGCCCTCAGAGCCCCACGGCCGTCCGCAGTGCGGCGACGCGGTCCGTGCGTTCCCAGGTGAAGTCCGGGAGTTCGCGGCCGAAGTGGCCGTACGCGGCGGTCTGGGCGTAGATCGGGCGCAGCAGGTCCAGGTCGCGGATGATGGCCGCCGGGCGGAGGTCGAAGACCTCGGTGATGGCGTCCTCGATCCTGCGGGCGTCGACCTTGGCGGTGCCGAAGGTCTCCACGAACAGGCCGACGGGCTCCGCCTTGCCGATGGCGTAGGCGACCTGGACCTCGCAGCGCGAGGCCAGGCCCGCGGCGACCACGTTCTTGGCGACCCAGCGCATCGCGTACGCGGCGCTGCGGTCCACCTTCGACGGGTCCTTGCCCGAGAAGGCGCCGCCGCCGTGGCGGGCCATGCCCCCGTACGTGTCGATGATGATCTTGCGGCCGGTCAGCCCCGCGTCGCCCATCGGGCCGCCGATCTCGAAGCGCCCCGTCGGGTTGACCAGCAGCCGGTAGCCCTCGGTGTCCAGCTTGATGCCCTCGTCGGCGAGCTGCTTCAGGACGTGCTCGACCACGTGCTCGCGGACGTCCGGGGTGAGCAGGTCCTCAAGGTCGATCTCCGAGGCGTGCTGGGTGGAGACCACGACCGTGTCCAGGCGGACCGGCTTGTCCCCGTCGTACTCGATGGTGACCTGGGTCTTCCCGTCCGGACGCAGGTAGCGGAGGGTGGCGTTGCGGCGGACCTCGGACAGGCGGCGGGAGAGCCGGTGCGCGAGGTGGATCGGCAGCGGCATCAGTTCCGGGGTCTCGTCGCAGGCGTAGCCGAACATCAGGCCCTGGTCGCCCGCGCCCTGCCTGTCGAGCGCGTCCTCATCGCCCTCGACCCGCGACTCGTACGCCGTGTCCACGCCCTGGGCGATGTCCGGGGACTGGGCGCCGATGGACACCGACACCCCGCACGACGCGCCGTCGAAGCCCTTCTCGGACGAGTCGTAGCCGATCTCCAGGATCCGCTCGCGGACGAGCTGGGCGATCGGGGCGTACGCCTTCGTCGTCACCTCGCCCGCGACGTGCACCAGCCCGGTGGTGATCAGGGTCTCCACGGCCACCCGCGAGGTCGGGTCCTGGCGCAGCAGCGCGTCCAGGATCGTGTCGCTGATCTGGTCGGCGATCTTGTCGGGGTGGCCCTCGGTCACTGACTCCGAGGTGAACAGACGACGGGACATGCGGTTTCCTCCTTGTGCGCCCCGTGCACGACCCTGTGCACGGCCGGAAGGGTGACCGTCTCCGACCTCCCTGGAGCCCTGCTCGAATGCGTGGCGGGCGCCCCGCCAGGCGGAGGGCCGCTCAGACGGCCGCGCCCACCGCGAACCGCTCGCCGCGCGCCGGGCTCAGCAGGCCCCCGTGCAGCCGCTTGAGCTCCGCGGAGGGCTCCAGGCCCAGTTCCTCCGCGAGCAGCCGGCGGACCTTCTGGTAGGCCTGGAGGGCCTCGGCCCGCCGCCCGGCGGCGCCGAGCGCGCCGATGAGCCGGCTGTGGAACCACTCGTTGAGCGGGTAGTCGTTGATCAGCTTGCGCAGCTCCGGGATGGACTCGCGGTGGCGGCCCAGCGCCTCCTGCGCCTCGATGCGGGTCTCGAAGGCCCGGATCCGCAGTTCCTCCAGGTGCACGACGTGCCCGGCGAGCACGTCGCCGGCGGGGAAGTTGGACAGGGCGGGCCCCCGCCACAGGTCCAGCGCCTGGCCGACCGTGCGCAGCGCCCGCTGCGGCTCCTCCTCGGCCAGCTCGTAGCGGGCCCGGGTGACGAGCCGCTCGAAGATCCGCACGTCCACCTCGGAGTCCTCGACGCGCATCACGTAGCCGGACGGGCCGGTGACGATCAGGCAGCGTCCGGGGGGCGCCAGCTGCTCCTGGGTGAACATCCGGCGCGCGTGGTAGACGTACGTCTGGAGCGTGGTGACGGCGCTGCGCGGGGGGTTCTCGCCCCACAGCTCCCGGATGAGGGACTCGGCCGTGACGATCTCGCCGGGCCGGGTGAGCAGCAGGGCGAGCGTCTGGCAGACCTTGGGGGTGCCGGGCTGGTAGGTCCTGCCGTCGTCGGTGACGATCTCGAAGGGGCCGATGAGATTGAAGCGCATGGAAGATGACTCCTCATCAGCGATGAAAACAAAAAACAGGACGGCTGGAATCAATAGAAGTGTCTTGTGTGGGCAATGTGGACGTCAACAGGAGGTATGTCAGAACGCGGTCAATCTGCGTCAGAATTGAGCCACCGGACGCCATCTCATGGCCGGAAGTTGAAATGCGAAAAGACGGCCGCCCCGCCGGATTTCTCCGGCGGGGCGACCGTCTTCGTTCAGCCCGCTTTTCCTTACCCGGTCACTCGCCGAGCAGGTAGCGGATGTGCTTGACCAGCTCGCCGATGTCCTCGCGCAGCAGGCTGTAGTGGTCGGCGTCGAGGTCGATGACCGTCGGCGGCTCGGCCGAGTAACCGCTGCTGTTCTCCAGGAACGAGTAGTCGTCGCCCACGGCCTTGAAGATGCTGATCGGCGCCTGGAGGGTGCGCTCGGCCAGCTCGTGGAAGGAGTACTCGAATTCGTACGTCTGGCCCACGACCGAGATGATCCGGCGGGCGAGGTCGACGTCGATTCCCTTGAGCTCGCTGATGAACTCGGCGAAGGAGGCCTCGTCCGTCACGGTCTCCAGGCACCGGTCCAGGTCGGGACCGGAAATGGTGCCGGTGAAGACCGAGAACAGGATCGTGGTGTAGCCGCGGTTGGCGAAGGACGCCTCACGGCCCCACACCTTGCCGTTCTCGGCGCGCACCTTCGGGGAGCCCGGCGCGATCAGGAAGAGGTTGTCCACCTTTTCGCCCGCCTGCTCCAGCTGGTAGGCGGTCTCGAAGGCCACGCGGGCGCCGAAGGAGTAGCCCCACAGGGTGTAGGGGCCGGCCGGCTGGATCTCCTTGAGGGCCTCGATGTCCTTCTTGGCCATCTCGGTGATGGTCTCGTACGGCGTCTCGCCCTCGTTGATGCCGAAGGACTGGACGCCGTAGAACGAGCGGCCGAGGCCGATCTCCCCGGCCAGGGAGCGCAGGTTCATCGGGTAGCCGCCCAGGCCCGGCCAGCAGATGACGGGCCGCGCCTTGCCGGTCTCCGCGTGCAGGCGGACGAAGCGCGAGGACTCCTGGGCGACCTCGCGCTCCAGGCGGCGGGCCAGCTTCTCGATGGTCGGGGACTCCAGGACGCTCTGCAGCGGCAGGGAGACGCCCAGGCGCGAGTTGAGCTCGCGGACCAGGCCGACGGCGATCAGCGAGTTGCCGCCCGACTCGAAGAAGTCGTCCTGGACGGAGGCGTTCTCGCGGCGCAGGGACTTCTCCCAGACCGCCGCGATCTCCTTCTCCGTCTCCGTGCGCGGGGCGACGAAGGGACGCTCGACGAGCTCGGCGTTGACCTGGTCGGAGGCGTCGAGCGCCTTGACGTCGATCTTGCCGTTGGCGGACAGCGGCAGCCGGTCGAAGACCACGACCCGGTTGGGGATCATGTAGTCCGGCAGGAAGCTGACGAGGTCGTCGCGGATGAGCTCGGCCGGACCGCGCATGTGGACGCTGTCCTCGCGCATGCCCTCGTGCTCGATCTGCTCGTCGCTGATGCGGCCGCCGACGAAGAAGTACATCGGGGCGCTGTCGAGGCCGTTCTGGGCGAGGACGGCGTCCATGCGGCGCGAGGCCGGCAGCGGGTTGCCCGTCTTCGAGCTGTAGCCGGAGGACATGAAGCCCAGGTTCAGCCCGTTCATCATCAGGTGCTGGAGCTTCTTGCCGAGGGTGATGTACTTCAGCCACTCCTCCTCGGCGCGGCTGTAGACGCTGATGCCGAAGCTGGCGGCCTGGTACACCGACTGGTTGATCGCGATGACGTGCTTCTTGAGGACGATGTCGTCCGAGAAGCGGGTCAGCTCGCCGTTCTCGTAGCGGTACTGGCCCTCGGGCAGCCCGGCGATCTTGCCGCCGTGCGTCTGGACGTAGACCTCGGACTGGTCGTCGCGCGGGCCCGCGTGCGGGACCAGCTCGAAGGTGCCCAGGTAGTAGTCCTCGTCGGCGACGTCGAGCAGCTCGCGGACGGCCGGCTCGTAGGCGCGGTCGTGGATGTCGAGGCCGTAGGCCGGCAGGATCTGCTCGAAGAGGCCGACCATGTGGCCGGTCTCGATCTCCAGGACCTCGACGATGTTGTTCTTGTAGACCGGCTCGATGCCGCTCTTCTTGCCGATGAAGTGGATCTGCGCCGTGGCCTTGCCGGTGGCCTCGCGCTCGCTGATGAGGACGAGCTGGTGGCGGACCGGCTGGTAGTAGTAGTAGCCCGGCTTCAGGCCGCCGACGCCCTCCAGCTCGAAGTACATCTGCGTCGCGTACAGCGCGCCCGGGGAGGCGTAGCCGTACTTCGGCAGCAGCCGCTCCTCGCTGATGTACTGGCCGAACCAGCGCAGGATCTGGCCGAGTTCGGCGGGGGCCAGGTCGGCCGCCTTGCGCGAGTAGCCGGCCGTGACCGTGGCGCCCAGCAGGCCGAGCAGGTCGGCCTGGGTGACGGCGCCGCCCTCGTAGAAGCGGTACGTCTTGCGGGCGAAGACCCGGGCGCGCTGCTCGGGGGTGGGCTCGGAGCCCTCCAGGTCGAAGGCCGGGCGGGCGGCCAGCTCGGCGTCGTCGCGCAGGCCCGGGTTGGACAGCTGCGCCTTGACCTGGAGCTTGCTCTTCTTCGACGCGTGGTGGGAGCCGTGGTTGCCCTGGTCCATCAGGGCGGCTTCCTTCTCGCTCAGCTCGATGCAGGCGATCAGGTTCTGGAAGCCGGTGCGGCCGTCGTTCTTGACGATGACGGCGGCGTTGCGGACCCAGTCGTGGTTCTCGATCGCCAGGGATATCTCGTCGAGCTCGACGCGGTAGCCGCGCAGCTTGACCTGGTTGTCGGCACGGCCGGCGAACTGCACGGTGCCGTCGGTGTTCCACTGGCCGAGGTCGCCCGTCTTGTACAGGCGGACGGGCTCGGCGCCCTCCTCGAGCTCGATGTCCAGGAAGCGCTCGGCCGTCAGGTCGTCGCGGTGCAGGTAGCCGCGGGCCAGCTGGACGCCGCCGATGTACAGCTCGCCGATCTCCCCCACGCCGATCGGCTTGAGGGTCTCCTTGTCGAGGATGTGGTACGTGGTGCCGTGCACCGGGGAGCCGATGGAGATGGACTGCGGGCCCTCGTCCAGGTCGGCGGGGTCGACGGCGAACGAGGACGAGTTGATCGTCGTCTCGGTCGGGCCGTAGACGTTGATGAGCGCCCGGCCGGGCATCTCCTGCGTGGTCTGGATCGCCAGCAGGCGGGAGAGGGCCTCGCCACCGCTGAAGATCTGCTGGAGGGAGACGCACTCGGGGAACTTCTCGGTGTCGATCAGACCCTGGAGCAGCGTCGGGACGCACTGGAGGGTGGTCACCTTGTGCTTGACGATGGTCTCGATGAGGCCCTCGGGGTCGGCGTAGACGCCCGGGGCGCCCATGACGACGGTCGCGCCGTTGGCCGGGGAGAGGATCTCCCACTGGGCGGCGTCGAAGCTCATCGGGGTCTTCTGCAGGATGACCTTGCTGCGGTCGATCGCGTAGGTCTCGCGCAGCCAGCCGAGCTGGTTGACGATGCTGCGGTGCTCGATCATCACACCCTTCGGCTTGCCCGTGCTGCCGGAGGTGTAGATGACGTACGCGAGGGTGTCCGGGCGGGCGCCGGCCTGGGCCGGGGCCTCCGTGCCCTCGGGGCGGACGAAGGCCTCGGACTCGCGCAGGGTCACGATGGTGACGTCCGCCGGAGCGAGCTCGCGCAGGCGGGACACCAGGCGCTGCTGCGCCAGGATGATCTTCGCCTCGCTGTTCTCGATCATGTACCGGAGCCGGTCCTCGGGGTACTCCGGGGAGAGCGGCAGGTAGGCGGCACCGGCGTTCAGGATGCCCCAGGCGCCGACCATCAGGTCGATCGACGGCTCGACGAACAGACCGACGCAGTCGTCGGCGGAGACACCGAGGTGCTCCAGGTAGTCGGCCAGGGCCGCGCTTCTGGACGCAAGCTCCCGGAAGGTGAGCTTGTCGTCCCGGTAGGCGACCGCGATCGCCTCGGGGTGTTCGGCCACACGCTGGGCGAGCAGGCCGGGCAACGTGGTGGTCCCCTGCAGGGTGGGCTCGAGCACGCTGGTCTCCTGAAGAGTCATTTCCCGCTTCCTTATGACATTCCGTTGTGGAGCGGCTCGGTGCGTGCGGCCGCCTCCCCCTTCGGACGGACGGGCCCCGTCGGGCCCGTCCGTCCGGGCGATCACCGGCTCTGCAGGAGCCGGGTTACTGATCCGTTCTCGAACACGGCGCGCGAGGCACCGGCGATGAGCGGGGCTATGGACAGGACGGTGACCTTGTCCAGTCCGAGCGCCCCGGGCACCGGCAGGGTGTCCGTGAAGACGAACTCGCTCACCTGAGAGTTCTTCAGGCGGTCCGCCGCGGGGCCGGAGAGCACCCCGTGCGTGGCCGCCACGATGACGTCCCGCGCCCCCTGCGCGAAGAGGGCGTCGGCGGCGGCGCAGATCGTGCCGCCCGTGTCGATCATGTCGTCGACCAGGACGCAGACCCGGTCGCGCACCTCGCCGACCACCTCGTGGGCGGTGACCTGGTGGGCCACGTCCTTGTCGCGCCGCTTGTGGACGATGGCCAGCGGAGCGCCGAGGCGGTCGCACCAGCCGTCCGCCACGCGCACGCGGCCGGCGTCGGGCGAGACCACGGTCAGCGCCTCGCGGTCCACCTTGGAGCCGATGTAGTCCGCGAGGACCGGCATGGCGAACAGGTGGTCCACCGGGCCGTCGAAGAACCCCTGGATCTGGTCGGCGTGCAGGTCGATCGTCAGGATCCGGTCGGCACCGGCGGTCTTGAGCAGGTCCGCCACCAGGCGGGCCGAGATGGGTTCCCGGCCGCTGTGCTTGCGGTCCTGCCGCGCGTATCCGTAGAAGGGCAGGATCACCGTGACGCTGCGCGCGGAGGCCCGCTTCAGCGCGTCGATCATGATGAGCTGTTCCATGATCGACTTGTTGATGGGGGCCGTGTGGCTCTGGACCACGAAGCAGTCCGCGCCGCGCACGGAGGCGTGGTAGCGGATGTAGATCTCGCCGTTGGCGAAGTCGATCGCCTTCGTCTCGACCAGCTCCGTGCCCAGCTCCGCCGCGATGGCCTGGGCCAGCTCGGGGTGCGCGCGCCCCGAGAAGAGCAGCATCTTCCCGGAGTCGCTCACGCGGCGGTGCCGTCGAGCGTCGGGTAGTCGGTGTACCCGGTGTGGTCGCCGCCGTAGAACTTGCTCCCGTCGGCCTCGGCCAGCGCGGCGCCGGTGCGGATGCGCTCCGGCAGGTCCGGGTTGGCGATGAAGGACGAGCCGAAGGCGACGGCGCAGGCGACGCCGGCCTCGAGCGCGGCCTCGGCGATCTCGCCGCTGACCGGGACGCCGTTCTCCGGGTGCGGGCACAGCACGATGGTGCCGGTCCACTGGGCGCGCAGGGCCGCGATGTGGTCGCGGTTGCCGCCCTCGAGGATGTGCAGGAAGGCGACGGGCGGCAGGGCCGCGACGAGCGCCTCGTAGATGGCGTGCGTGTCGCCCTCGACGATGTCGTTGTACGGGTTCGACGGGGAGATGCGCACGCCGACGCGGTCGGCGCCGATGCGCTCGGAGACCGCCTCGATCACCTCGATCGCGAAGCGGATGCGGTTCTCGACGGAGCCGCCGTACTGGTCGGTGCGCTGGTTGCTGTTCTCCGCCAGGAACTGGTGGAGCAGGAAGCCGTTGCCCGCGTGGATCTCCACGCCGTCGAAGCCGGCCTCGATGGCGAGCTCGGCGGAGTCCGCGTGCTCCTTGACGACCTCGGCGATCTCCTCGACCGTCAGGGCGCGCGGCTCCGGGTAGTCCAGCGGGCCCTGGGGGCCGTACGCCTGGCCGGCCGCGGTGACGGCGGACGGGGCGACGGACTGGTGGCCGCTCGGGTAGAGCGAGGGGTGGCCGATGCGGCCGCAGTGCATGAGCTGCGCGACGATCAGACCGCCGGCGGCGTGCACGGCCTCGGTGACCGGCTTCCAGGACTCGGCCTGCTCCTGGGTGTGCAGACCCGGGCTGTTGCCGAAGCCCTGACCGGTGACCGAGGGCTGGACGCCCTCGGTGATGATCAGGCCGGCGCCCGCGCGCTGACCGTAGTAGGTGGCCATCAGGTCGGTGGCGAGACCCTCGGCGGTGGCACGGTTGCGGGACATGGGTGCCATGACGACCCGGTTGCGCAGGGCCAGCTTGCCCAGGGTGACCGGCGCCAGCAGCTTCTCGGACATGTGTGTGTCTCTCCAGACTGAGTTCAACGCGTGGTGCGGTGGTGGTTCGAAGGGCGCGGGTCAGCGCCCGGCGCGCTCGGCGAGGTGTGCCGCGTGCGCGACGGCCAGCCGGCCCGCCGCCTCGGCGCAGGAGGCGAGGACGGCCATGTTGGCCTTGGCGCTGCGGCCGTCGGTGGCGGCGTCGACGGCGCGCATCAGGTACTTGGTGATGGCCTGGCCGGAGACCCCGTCGCGGGTGGCCTCGGCGACCGCGGCGCGGATGGCCGTGTCGACCTCGGTGGAGTCGATGGCGTCCTCCTCCCGGACCGGGGTGGTGATCAGGAAGGAGCTGTCGTTGCCGAGGGCCCAGTGGGCCTCGATGGCACGGGCGATGACCTGCTCGTCGTCAAGGCGGTGGGGCGCCTTGTGGCCGCTCGTACGGCAGTAGAACGCGGGGAAGTCGTCCGAGCGGTAGGCGACGACGGGGACGCACTGCGTCTCCAGGTACTCCAGGGTCAGCCCGAGGTCGAGGATCATCTTGGCGCCGGCGCAGACGACCGCGACCTTGGAACGGGTGAACTGGATCAGGTCCGAGGACACGTCCCAGGTCTCCTGGGCGCCGCGGTGCACGCCGCCGATGCCGGCGGAGGAGAAGAAGGGGATCCCCGCGAGCTCGGCGGCGACGACGGAGGAGGCCACCGTGGTGGCGCCCAGGCCGCCCTGCGCCAGGATGACGGGCAGGTCCCGGCTGGACACCTTGGGGATGTTCGGCAGGGAGGCGAAGCGCTCGATGTCGGCGTCCGACATGCCGACGCGGATCTCGCCGGCCTCGATGCAGATCGTCGCCGGAACGGCACCGCCGGACCGCACCGCGTCCTCCACCTTGCGGGCGGTGGCCGCGTTGTCCGGGTAGGGGAGGCCGTGGGTGATGACGTTGCTCTCCAGGGCCACGACGGCCTTGCCCTCGTGGAGGGCCTCCCGGACTTCCTCGGTGTAGACGACGGGGATGCCGCTGCTTGCGCTCATCGGGTCTCTCTCAACTCTCGTTCAAGTAGCCGGGTCGCTTGACCAGCAGATCCGGGCGGGCCGCTATCTCGGAGAGGACCTGGGCGTCCCAGTCCTCCGGACTGACCGGCTCGACGGAGATCGAGACGGTGTCCTCGCCGGTGGCGAAGGTCTTCGTCACGGCGGCGGTGACCGCCTCGTCGATCGCCTGGAGCTGCTCGGCCGTGAAGTCCCGGGGGTAGTGCCTGATGTGGATGTGGGGCACGGCTTCGGTCCTCTCACGAGTCGTTCGTGCAGGGGGTTGGTGGCACACCGCGGACGGGGGAGGCCGCGGTGTGCCACCACCGCTCCCCGCCCGCCTCGGGGGCGGGGACGGGCGGGGAGTCGGGAGCGGGTGTCCTAGGCCTGGGCCTTGACGGACTCCCGCGAGCTTTCTCGGGCCGGCTCGGCCTCGGGCTTGGGCTTGCCCTTGCGCGGCTGGGCCAGGATCACCGAGGCGACCACGGTCAGGGCTCCGACGATCTGGATCGGCGAGAGCGACTGGTCGAGGACGAAGTAGCCGAGCAGGGTGGCCGCCAGGGGCGAGGCGAAGCTCAGGAACGAGACCGCCAGCGCGGGCAGCCGGGCCACACCGCGGAACCAGATCGCGTAGGCGAACAGGGCACCGATGACGCCGAGGTAGGCGAAGCCCCAGAGGTTCTTGGCGGTGATCTCGCTCGGCAGCCCCTCGCCGATCAGCGCGATCGGGAGCAGCACCAGGCCGCCGACGGTGAGCTGCCAGCCCGTGAAGGGCAGCAGGCCCACGCCCTCGGGGCGTCCCCAGCGCTTGGTCAGCACGATGCCGGAGGCCATGCTGAGCGCGCCCAGCAGACCGGCGATGACACCGGTGGCGTTGAGCCCGGCGTTCGGCTGGAGGACCAGCAGGGCCACACCGCCCGCGCCGAGGGCGCAGGAGATCAGGTGGATCGGCTTGATCTTGTCCTTCAGCAGGGCCGCGCCCAGCAGGAGCACGATCATCGGCTGGATGGACATCACCAGCGCCGCCACGCCGCCCGGCAGGTGGTAGGCGGCCACGAACAGCAGGTAGAAGAAGGCACCGATGTTGAGCACGCCGAGCACCAGCGCGCGCCACCACCAGATGCCCTTGGGCAGGGTCCGCCCGATGAGCACCAGGATCAGGCCGGCGGGCAGGGCACGGAGCAGGGAGGCCAGCAGCGGCCGGCCCTCCGGGAGCAGCTCCGTGGTGACCAGGTACGTGGACCCCCAGATGGCCGGCGCGAGGGCCGTCAGCGCGGAGTCGGCAAGCGTACGACTGGTCTTCATCAGGCGACTGCCGAGTCGGTCGTGCCGAAGTAGCGGTCGCCGAAGTCGCCGATGCCCGGGATCATGAACGCGTTCTCGTTGAGGCGCTGCTCGATCGAGGACGTGACGATCTTGACGAGCGGGTACACGGCGTGGACGGCCTCGATGCCCTCGGGGGAGGCGAGGAAGTTCACGAAGATGATGTTCTCCTCGTGCACGCCCGAGTCGAGGAGCACCTCGATGGCCGCCTTGGCGCTGCCGCCGGTGGCGAGCATCGGCTCCAGGAGGAGGACGTGCCGGTCGGCGATGTCCTCGGGGAAGTTCTTGTAGTACAGGTGCGGGAGCTTGGTGGTCTTGTCCCGCTGGATGAGCAGCTTGCCGACGGTGATGTCGGGGATGACCTGACGCAGTTCGTCGAGCATCGAGTCACCGGCCCGGACCACGGGCACGGCGCAGAGCTGGGGACCCAGTCTCAGGCCCTCGTACGTCTCCCCGACCGGCGTGATGGCCTCGTGCTGGTCGAACGGCAGCTGGTTGAGCGCCGATTCGAGCAGGAGGCGGATGATGCGCCGGGAGTAGAACACGAAGTCCGCGCGGGAGGCTCTGCGGTCACGGATGATCGTGTGCATGGCGCGGAGCTGGTTGGTCTGCGGCAGCGGGTGGACATTGTGGTGGCCGGTCGCCATGAGAAACCTGCTTCTCGTCGGTCGTGGAGACGTGCTGCGGCCGGGCCCGGGGCCGCGTGGGGCCCCGGGAACCGCAACCGTGTGGGACGGGTGCCGAGATCAGGCGTTGGCGATCTCGGCGAAAGCCTTCCGCGACTCGGCCACGAACTTCGCGACCTTGGCGCGGTCCTTGCGGCGGTCGTCGCCCTCGAGGAGGCTGTGCGCGTCGACGGCGGCGGGCTTGACGAACCGGATCGCGTCGGCGACGTTCTCCGGGCTCAGGCCGCCGGCCATCATGAGCGGCTTGGGGGAACGGCGCACGAGCTCGGCGCTGACGTTCCAGTCGTGGGTGAGACCGGTGGCGCCCTTGGCACCGGTGGCCGGGTTGAAGGTGTCCGTGATGAACATGTCCACGAACTCGGCGACCTCGTCGACGAACTGCAGGAGCTCCTCGGCGTTGTCCTCCTTCACGACCAGGCTCTTGAGCACGTACAGGTCGGGGCGGTTGGCCTTGAGCTTGCGCAGCTGCTCCGGCTCGACGTCGCCGTGCAGCTGGACGGCCTTGACACCGAGCTGCGTGGTGAACTCGCTGATCTCGTCGGCGTCCACCATGTAGCTGATGAGGACGCCCTCCTGCGGGGCCGTCAGGCCGGCGATGATCTCCGTGGCCGCGGCCTCGGAGATGTCGTCCTTGCCCGACGGGAGGCGGAGCGGGAAGCCGAACCAGTCGACGCCCTCCTCGGCCAGCAGCTTGGCCTCTTCGGCGTCGATGATGCCGGCGACCTGCACCAGGTCCTTCACGTCACTCATGTGTGTTCCTTTGCGGAATGATCTGATGAATCAAACAGACATGTGAATCAAACAGACTTACGAGAGGTTCCGAGTGGACGTGTCCCGGTATGACGGACTTCGGTACACGTCACGGGATGCTCACGAAAAGCCTCGTTGGTACCGATCTGTAGGTCAACGGGATATATGTCAGATTCCTGTCAACCTTCTACAGTTCCGCGTCAGTCGTGGCCGGAACCCGATCCCCCGCGGGCACCGGGGCCAGTAGGCATTCCTCCAGGAACGCCAAGGCCCGCAGGTGGTAACTGCGAGCCGCCCAGCCCAGACTGACGTTGTGTCCAGCATGGGGCTGCATGACCAGTTCTGTGGAGGCCCCCATCAGCGGAGTCAGCAATTCCTCGACCGCCGCGCCGTCCCGCCTCCACCACAGCTCCTGTTCGGCGAACGTGAAGCGAACGGGAGCCCTCACTCCGGCCGCGACGGCGGGGTACATGCCGGGCCAGAGCGGGGTCTCGCGGGCCTCCTCGGCGGGGACGGGGCGCACCAGCGATGCGCAGGCCCGGAAGGCCTCCGGCGGGTAGAAGCGCAGCGCGCCCCAGTGCCGGCGCCACTGCCCGGGGAAGTCCACCCCGGGCAACTGCCCCGGATCCACGGCGAAATGGCGGCCGACGCCGCACAGGTCCAGGCCGATCGGCGCGAGGCGGCCCCGGGCCGCGGCGGCGGCGGACAGCGCGAGCCGGCCGCCGTTGGAGTGGGCCACGAGGAAGAGGCCCGCGCCGAGGTCCCGGTCCCGGGCGTACCCGTCCAGGGCGGCGAGCAGGGCGTCCGTCTGCCCGGCCAGGTCAAGCCCCCGGGGCAGGGCGGGCGCGGAGGCCCCGTACCCGGGCCGGTCCAGGGCGAGTACGGCGAAGCCCAGCGAGGCGCCGAGCTCCAGCAGGGAGAACCCCGGCCGCACCCGGCTGTCGAAGTAGCCCGCGCTCATCCCCGCCCCGTGCAGGGCCACCACCGTGGCCCGGGGCACGGGGTCCGCCGGCAGGGCGAGCAGCCCGGACAGCGGGATCCCGTCCGCGTCGAGGACGACGGACCGCACCGGGGGCGCGGCGGGGGACGGGGTGGGGTGCATGGGGAGGCGGCGTCGCTCTGGATGGAGTCCGAGGCGGGCCACATCTGGGTGCGCCCGTAGCCGTGGGCGGCGATGGACAGGTACCAGAAGGAGTCCCAG